>DATHJV010000076.1:0-2114 GCA_035489645.1 Minisyncoccota bacterium
AAAAGTATCCAGTTTTTAGGCTTTTGCGTCTGTTTGTCGATTTCTTAAATTTTTTGAACAAGGAATCCACCAAGTGGCGCATGAGCGTCATTTTTGGTTCTTTGAAAACGATAGGAGTTTAATATGCAACTACCTAGGGAATGATTAGTCAGCGCAAAAAAAAGAGATGTCCTGAGTCAGAAATCAATGCGAGCTTGGCGCTATCCGAGCAAAGTACGAGAAGGCTAAACTTCTCAATATACTCGTAAAAGTAATGACACTAGAAAAATTACGTAAAGAGTTCCCATTCGGTGATTTGTCATGCAATTCATGTGGAGGTGATATATTTGTTTACATTAAAACCTCTGGCAAACTGTTGGCGAGCGTTCACACAAAAATTACTTGGAACGGAAATTTGGAAGTGGTAGAGATAAACCCAGTTGCTTTTCGAAAAAAGTCTCAATCTCTGATTAGAATAGCTAAAAGGGAAAAAATCCCGCTGGAAATACTGACCAGAATCATTCTTAAACAAATAGCTGATTGGTGATATCAACGTATTTATGCCTGCCTACCACGGCTGAAATCCTGTTCAACTCTCACAAACCAGCAACATCCGAAAGGAGTAAATGTTGCTGGTTTTTTTATTTGCATTTTTGTGAGCATATGCTACATTATATTTGTGAATAAAAATTTACAGGCGAATTATTGGTTTTTCAGCTTTAGCCACAATCCTTAGAAGGCTGATATTTGCGCTGTAAAAAAATTTCTCAACATAATAATTACAACTCAAACACCAGCCTTCGAAGGGCTGGTGTTCTCGTTTTACGGGGATGTCACTTGCACCTTAAACCAAAATATTGTTATGTCAAAGCGAAGAAAGTCTAAAGTCTACTCCAACGGGTTCGTGAATAGTGACCACAGCGACGTCATTGCCACTATTCGTCCGAAGGCATCCTCTCAGGTTTCTAGCCAAACTATGGGGCAGGAACCAGAGACTAAAGGTGCCGAAGAGATTGAGGATTGGACGGGCCAAAAGTTTAAAAGAAAGTCTTAATCGCAAAAATCACGAAGCAGCGGGCTCCGAAGATGATTCTTCATCCCGCTGTTTTTTTTGATTACTCTGAATTACGAAACTCTTCATCAGCGCAATTTTTCTTCGGTACGGATTTTTTGAAGCTTAAAAAATCCTGAAGTCTGCTCGCCGCCGCTCGCAAAACCCCTTCGAAAGATTGCGCTTCAACGAGTTTCGCAATTGAAAGTTATTTGTGATAAAATACTTTTGCCATGAAAAACAGAATCTACATGAAGGATTTGAAGGACCACGCCGGTAAAGAAGTCACCATCGCCGGATGGGTGGATGTGAGGCGCGATCAAGGAAAAATGGTCTTTTTTGATATTAGGGACATGACCGGTAAGATACAATGCGTGGCATTGCCGAGTGCGGCAGAGGTGATAGAAAAGGCGAAGCAGATCAGACCAGAATGGGTTTTGAAAATTGCCGGCATTGTAAATAAACGTCCTCCTAAAAATGTTAAAGCCGGAGTATTAAACGGTGACATGGAGCTGGAAGTCTCGGGAATTGAAATTTTAAGCCAAGCAGAAACTTTACCGTTTGATATCACGACTGATACTAGCATTATTAACGAAGATACTCGTTTAGCATATCGCTATCTTGATCTGCGTTCGGAGCGTATGCAAAAAAATATAAGATTGAGAAGCGAGTTTGTGAGAAAAGTCCGGGATTTTTTATTCTCAAATATGTTCACGGAGATCGAAACTCCGCTTTTAACAGAGTCAACACCGGAAGGTTCAAGAGACTTCGTTGTGCCTTCGCGCCTGAATCCGGGCAAATTTTACGCACTGCCCCAATCTCCGCAGCAATACAAGCAGCTTCTGATGGTCGGCGGTATGGACAGGTATTTTCAGATTGCCCGCGCCCTCCGAGACGAAGATCTCCGGGCTGATAGAGGTTTTGAACATACTCAGGTAGACGTGGAAATGTCTTTTGTTGAAATGGAAGACGTGATAAATCTTATTGAAAAAATGATGACGACAGTCGTGGAATCTATGGGTTTCAAGATAAAACAAAAACCATTTCCGAGAATTACTTATAAAGAATCAATGGAAAAGTTTGG
>DATHJV010000077.1:0-4828 GCA_035489645.1 Minisyncoccota bacterium
TCGCCTGACTTTATTTTTGCTATGCAATCTTTGCAATAAACAGGTCTCCCTGGTTCCGGCTTGAAGGGCACCGTCGTTTCTTTGCCGCAATTTGAGCAAATCGCGGGAAATTTTTCCAGATTTCCGCTCCCGCCATCATTGTCAGTGCCGAGCGACATTCCGCTCCAATTATTAATTTCTCTCTCCACGTCTTCCTTACTTCGGCAATAGAGCGCGCGTGAAGATCTGATTACCTCTTCTTCAATTTGCTTGTTTCCGGACTTTATCATCTGTGGCAAAGTCTTAGCCGAGAATGGACGAGATGTCACGCCATCGATCATTAACTTTAAATATACTTTATAGTTCGGCAAGTTTACTATATCCTGCGGAGTAAATTCCGGATCAAATTCGGATTCCAGAAATTCCGCATCATCGGAGCCGACTCGGAAGACTATCATCGTGCCGACGTTGCCGAATACAGCGTCGCGCACGGCTGAACTTTTATCGGTTACCAGCTGAGCCGTGTATTGGTGAGCGACGGTCAGGTTCAGTCGGTATTTTCGGGCTTCCGATAAAATACCAGCAAATGCATCCGTGACGAAATTTTGAAACTCATCCACATAGAGATAAAAGTCCCTGCGAGATTCTTCCGGAATGCGCACCCTCTCCATTGCCGCCAGTTGAATTTTGGTAATAATCATTCCACCGAGGAGGCTTGAGTTGTCTTCCCCGATACGCCCTTTGGAAACATTGACCAGAAAAATCTTTCCCTCATTCATCATGTCGAAGACATTTATCGTGCTCTTGCTCTGACCGACGACATTACGGATAATGGAAGTCGAAAGAAACTGTCCGACTTTATTTTGAATCGGTGCGATCGCCTCATTTCTAAATTTATCCTGCCAAGCCTCATATTCATGTACCCAGAAAGCCTTGATAACCGGATCTTTTAGATTCGAAATTATTTTTTGGCGATAGTCTTTGTCCACGAGCATGCGCGGAATGCCGAGGAGCGTCGTGCCCGGGGTATCCAAGAGAGCCAGGATAGCATTATTTAAAATATATTCCATTCGGGCGCTCCAAGCATTCGCCCAAATTTTAGTAAAAATCCCCATGAGTCCCGATGCTACTAAATGCTTGTACTGCGGGTCGATCAGCTCCAGAACATTAAAACCGATATGATGATCGGCATCAGCCGGATTAAAATAGATTACGTCTTTGACACGTTCGGGCGGGATGGCCGAGAGAACTGCTTCAACATTCTCTCCATGCGGGTCAACCATACAGACTCCGTCGCCATTTCTGATATTCTGAATTATCATGTTGAACATCAGAACTGATTTGCCGGTACCGGACTTTCCGAGCATATAAACATGCTGGCGCCTGTCTTTGCGCTTAATGCCAAAAAGCTGATTCTTGTCACGGTAGGTGGCAATTCCAAGATATGTCATTTCTTTATTTATAGGTATTCCCGGCGTTTCCATATGAAACTATTTTACAATAAAATAGCCGAAAATAAAAGCTCCACGAATGGGGCGGCCTAAGTGAATTTTATTGTTCCAACACCGCACTATGCGCACTTGCAATTGCTCTCCGCCTCGGCGCATTTTTTACATTTAACTTGCATCATTGATTTTTCTTTGCATTTATTAAAATGAAGCGGATCATACTGCGCCGATGTGTATCCGCATTTGGGACATTTGAATCCGTCTCCTTCGCCTTGGCAGAGACTGCAATGTTTGGCGGATAAATGTTTAGCTGCATTATAGACCATAAATTTATTTCTCTAATTTTTTATAGAGAGTTCCGGTAATCGTGAGAATCGCGAGTCCGGTGATGACTAGATACCAAGGGCTTATTTCCAGCAGTCCGAAATCTTCCATCAGCCCTTTCAATCCTTCATGCACCGCTATCGCTCCACAAATTATCAAAAGTCCGAAGGCCACAGGATACCTTCTAAAAACATTTTTAGTCCGCGAAGCCATCATTTTATTTACCTGATTCGATAAATTTTCGACATGTTCTAAAACATCCAGATTTATTTCTTTTTCGTCCTGTTTGTTCATTTATAAATCATTATACATCAAGTGAAATTTTTCTAATAGGTTTTTTATCCAATTACAAAAGTTTGACTTTATTTGACTTCTTTGATATAATCCATGAAACTTGTCAGCATAATGAAACAAGAGGTGATCCCCGGCCATGTACGGGCATATACATGGGTTCTGGCACTTGTTGCCATAATCACTGCAGTTGCGGTAACACGAAACTGGCACGCGCCTGTTGGCATGCTAATTTTGATAATCGGTGAGTTCTTGGGCAACCAAGCAACCCACTTAGCCCAGCACCATGATGAATTACCACCGACGTGGATAGAAGTGCAGCAACAACGTCACAAAGTAATATTTCAAATCCTGGGGCTGTGCATAGTGATAGTGGGAATATATATCGGGTTGAAATAAACATCAACCACAAAATCAAAGAAGGGCTTGGATTCGTCCGAGCCGTTCCCTTTTTATGACTAGCAATGACCGTTCTTGTCAATGTGTAAAATCGAACTTTGCATAAACTATAATCACAATGCAAGAAAATCGCTATTTACTAATTATTGTTATCCATTTTTTTACAACGGCATAGTCGGCTGGATTTTCTTTCTTAAATTTATTTTGATTTTTAAAGTAAGCTTTTTGTATTTCCGCCCAATATTCACTGACACGAACATAAGCCAAGTATTGTCTCCGAACTTTATTATCTTCTACCTTAAGTTTAAAAATTGAATATAATTGATCTAACGTGATACCTTCCACATATTCAGAAATATATCTATCTTTTGATATGCTGCGTGAATAAACTTCATCTAACATTGAAACCCTCTCTGCCGATGTTAAAACACGACTATTGTTCCAGTCGTTGGGATGACCAACTTCGTGTTGAAAAACATCAATAAAACTCTCCTTATCTATGCCGGTCGTCGGCAAGTTAATTTTTAAAGGTACACCACGCAAGTCACCTAATTTACTATTTAATAACATGTTAATACCAAATGGTTCTACTTGACCTAACATCTCTGTTTTCCCTTCATTTCTTATATCAGTCTGACCCACAAACTCGATTTCTGATATTGAGGCTGTAACATAATTTTTTGGATATGTATTATCTAAAAATGCTTGAAAATCTCGTAAGGATAGGCCTGGAACTGCATCTATATTTTTAAAAGATAAGGGTTTATTTACTAGTTTATTATGTTCCCACCTTTTTTTATATGCATCGGCAACAATAGAACCCGTAGTCATAGCGATTGGAACATTTTTGTTTACAAAAATATTTTCTTCAGCTCGCTTTTCCGCCTCTTCAAGTCTAGCCAAGAACTTTAAATCATTATTGATCCAATGAATAGACAAAAATCCGTCTACTGCTGGTCCAAAAATTTCTTGTTGTTTCTTAACTTTTTCCGTGATTTTTTCTTTCTCAACAATTCCCTTTAGTTTTTTAAAGGCGTTCTTCCTTTCTAATTCTACAGAATCTTGACTGGCCTCAACTGCAACTGTTTCAACTTCCTTTCCTACCTTTTGTGCTTGAAGTTCTTTTTGAGAAACTCCGGCAAGTAGAGCATAAAGTACAATAGCTAAATGACGATTAAAAAATCTTTTCATAAATTCTTTATGTCCACCTGTTTTATGTTCCAAAGAATTTTGTTTGGGTTTTGTACCTTCCATATTTATCATTTTAGCATAAAATGATAAAGTTAAACCTTCTTTTTATAAAAGAAAACCTGCGCCAACAGTTAAGCGGGCGCAGGTTGAAATTCTCGAGTGATGTTTTGCATTAGGTAATCACTTCATTACCCTTCTGTCTTTTAGATCTCTACCTCCTCTACAGTAACGGTGGCTTTACCGTCATGTAGGTCCGCATACAGATCAGGAGGGAAATCCCATTCCGATCTGAGAAGAAGAAAACGCCCATCATCGCCCACAACGAATTCTTCGGGGAAAAAATCTTCGAACACGGACACGCGGAAGAACTTGTGAATCGAGACCCGGATTGCGCGTTCCGGCTTCTGACCAAGTGATATAATTATGTCACAATCACCCGTGATATTACGAACAAATCGAGTGAAAATATCATTTGTGCCTTTAGTCACACGAAGTTGAGCCACTTCTTTTTCTACGGTTACTCGTTCGCCTTTTTTTTTCATAATTTTTTTTCTCTGCAGTTAAGACCTCCTCACATCATTCAAAGAATGACTAGAGGCCTTAATCTACAGAGAATCTAAGTTGAATATTTTTTAAAAGAGCTATATAGGCGTATTAAACACTCAATGGACCTAAAGGTCAATAGAACTAAAATCCAATTATTGCGGGGACTTTTAGAAAAAACATGGGGTTCCGCAGAATATAAATAATACGAAAAAACGCAGGAAAGTAATGCTCCCTCCGTCTTCTCGTTTTATTTACTTTCTCCGGGCTTCTTTAAGTCTGCCATTTGGATAGGACTTTGGATTTGGGGCGGTGTCATATCAATGACGCCGAATTGCTTCTCGTAATTTTGGATTTGCCCATTTATCCACATAGCAATGCTTTTCATCACTTGCGGCGTCGCGGCAAACGGATCCAGATTGTTTCCTGAAGTTAGTGCAAAAGAGAAAATCTCCTTGCCGTAAGCGCCAATGGCGCCGTCGCAGAATTTCTTTGGCAATTCATTCATGTTCACTTTTTTAGGGTCAATCATAGGTCTTTATTTTTTGTTTAATTAATAATTTATTTCGCTTTTCCTGCTTCCCCTTCACTCTTTTCACCCTCTTTGAATTCCGCATCTTTTACCTCGGGACCTTGTTCTTCTGGAGTTTTAG
>DATHJV010000078.1:0-4059 GCA_035489645.1 Minisyncoccota bacterium
TTCCCGTACCCGTGCGATCTTTCTTTGTCGCACCATTATTGATGATGTGCTCAAGGAGATCCAAGTATGATTCATCCGCGTGTTTGCCTTGCATCTCATTAGTATATCTTTTCAGTGAAATTTTAAGCATTGACTTTTTAATAAAAATGTGCTATTGTTGGACTGAACAAATTTCAACAAATCGAACAAAAGGAATTCCTTGAAAGCAAAAAAGAAAAATCACTTCAAAGCAATAATTGGAATCCTAGCTTTGCTGGGTTCTATTATTCTGGTTGCTGTCTTTACCCAAAAAGACTCTCTCCATTCTCGTAAAAGTTTCGGTGAGCGAGATATGGATTCCGTTAGAAACTTTTGGAAGCAAGAGGTTTTACCAATCCAAAATAATCTCTCGAGCAACAAATACCACATAAAACCTCTTCAAGAACGGATGAATTATCTTGCGAATGAAATTGAAAGAAGGCATGGCAAAAAACTCCATGTGAAAGCAGAAGGGACATATAACCCAGTTGGAAAAAAAGTCATGGCTCAATGCCGGCTGGACGGTGATGTTCCCGTAGCGCGTATCAGTATTCAGAGTTTAATGGATACATATTCTGAAATTGAAAATCGACACCGGCGCTGGCACGAAGAGTTTGAGCTTGCTTTTGTGATAATTTTGCTTCATGAGCTTGAACACATGGCTAGGGAACAGGCTGATGAAACATTTGAAAGCTTGATTACTGAAGAGCGAGCAACTTGGGCAAGTACTTGTGAATATGTCATAGAGCCGGTCCTAAAGGAGCAAAGACCTGTTTGGTCCGGATTAATGGTGTTCTACATTGAGTGGATGAAGGCTGGACAGACAAACAATGAAGTGTGGGGCAGCTTCATGCGTAACAAATATAGTGTTTTTAAAAAGTAGAAAATTCAAAAGATCCGCAGGCACTCTGAAAAAGTGTTTGCGGGTTTTCTTTTTATAGAATTCAAAAATCGTTGACAGAGTTGCCATAAAATGCAATATTATATTCCATTACTTACATTTCCGGAAAATTCAATAAATATTCTCGTTTTAAAGGTACAAAAACAAATTATCATAATAAACGAAGAAAAATTCCGCGAAGCGGTCAACGCTATGACGGGGCAGGCAGAAAAAGATTCGGGGAGAGAATAGATTTTTCGCGTTTCATAAAAAGGGGTATTTATATAGAGGAAAAACCCTATGCGCCAAAACATAGTTTTACGGATTTTCCTTTCCATCCGCAACTTCATAAAAATATTAATGCAGCTGGATTTACTACTCCCCGGCCGATTCAGGATCAGGCAATACCGGTAATTCTTAAAGGCTCGGACATTTTCGGTATGGCGAATACCGGCACCGGTAAGACCGCGGCCTTTCTTTTGCCATTGATTGAAAAAATTTCTAAAACTAAAGGTCAGGCGAAAAGAGAAATGGTCTTAATCATGGCGCCGACGCGCGAACTGGCGCTGCAAATCGAAGCGGATTTTAAAAAACTGGCTTTCGGATTTGGAATGTTCTCCGTCGCCTGCGTGGGAGGTCTCCCGATAATGAAACAAATCAGAGAAATAAAACTTGGGATTTCATTCGTCATCGGCACGCCGGGGCGCCTGCGGGATTTGATTGATAAAAAAGTTTTAGATTTATCCACTTGCCACTCCGTGGTCCTCGATGAGGCGGACCGAATGCTGGATATGGGATTTCGTGATGATATGGTTTATATAATCGGCAAGACTTCGAAACTTCGCCAGACGCTTTTTTTCTCCGCCACCCTTTCTGCGGAAATTAAGAAATTAACCGAGCAATATCTAAAGGAGCCCGTTTTTGTTTCGGTGATAACCGGCGAGACGCTCAAAAATATTGACCAGGACGTGATTCGGGTGCGAAGTAAGGAAGAAAAATTGCAAAAACTGCACGAAGTTTTGAAAAAAGAGGCATCTCAAAAAGTACTTATCTTCCGAGAAATGAAGCATAGCGCGGACTCTCTTGCGAAAGAGCTATCAAAATTTGGATTTAAAGTAGGCGCCATTCATGGCAATAAAAGAAGCCGTGAGCGTATTCGCATTCTTGATTCATTTAAGAAAAATCAGATCAACATCTTGATTGCGACCGATGTGGCTGCGAGGGGCTTGGATATTCCGGACGTCACGCACGTTATCAATTACGACGTTCCACAAACCTATGATACCTATATTCACCGCATCGGTCGAACAGGCAGAAGCGGTAAAAAAGGTACCGCGCTGACTTTCGTGCCGGCTTAAAAGGTGGTATGATAATAGCATGAGTAATTTTGATGGAATAAAAGGGATAGAGGTGAATAGTTTGGGTCCGAATAAGCCTAAAAAACCCGCCGAGGAGGCGAATGCCGTAGAAGGTCCGTCGGTGTTTTCTCAAAAATTGGTTGAAAAAGGGTTTAAGGAATTTACCGATAATCTATTAGTCAGCGGTCTTCTCACTTGTCCGGATGATTATTTCTATAATAAACTTGAGCCTGAGCAACAGGAAAAGGTGACTGCAATTCTTGAGAAGGCGATTGCGGATACCGATGTTCTCCTGAAAGACTTAAAAGAAAAATATAAAGATCACTATTATGCCCATATGAGCCCAGAACTTAAAACTCAACTGAACGCTATTAGAAAATCTGCAGCTAAAGAATTAAATAAGATTTTATAAACTCTTGATTAATCCAGCTTTGAGAAGCGTGGCGTAGGCGCCGCGCTTTTTCATAGTGCGCAGACCGGCAGTAGAAACTTCAATATTTAAAAATTTATTAATTTCCGGAACAAAAACTCTCTTCTTTTGAAGATTTAGATACTTTCTCTTTTTTCCGGTAGGATTGAACTGGGTGGCGCGGGTCCGGTTGGAATAACCGCCTGCCATGGTTGAACCTCTTTTGGTAATTGCGTCTGTTTTTGCCATATAATTATTTTCCGCCTCCTCGGCGGATCGCCGATAAGGTTATTTTATGCTATCATTACATACATCATTATGCAAGCAGCAGATTCAGTCTTCTATATCATAATACTTATCATGTCGATTGTAATTCACGAAATGTCGCACGGTTTTACTGCAGAATATTTTGGCGATAAAACTGCGCGCTTTGCCGGAAGACTCACGCTAAATCCTATCAAACATCTGGACCTTTTTGGCTCAATTATTTTGCCGGCATTTCTGGTTTTAACGCATTCCCCATTTTTGTTTGGCTGGGCGAAACCGGTGCCGTATAATCCGAATAATTTAAGCAACAAAAGATTGGGAACACTGGCTGTCGCTTCCGCTGGGGTTATCGCAAATTTTTGCATTGCAATTATCTTTGGAATTATTATTCGTTTTACTCTCGGACTTACACTACCGCAGGGTTTTTATTTTATAACTTCTATAATCGTTGTTGTAAATCTGACTTTGGGAATATTTAACCTGGTTCCGATTCCGCCGCTCGATGGTTCTAAAATACTTTTTTCATTTTTACCAGAGTCGGCTTTTTCTTTTATTCATACTTACGAACGATATTCGTTAATTTTGCTGATAATTTTTGTTGTTTACTTTTCTGACTTTATATTTCCAATACTTTCTTTTCTTTTTACTTCTATTACTGGTCTTGCGTTTTAGTTTATTAAATAGTATATTGCCCCGTAGTGCCTAGGTCCAATTGGGTGCTATTTTGTTTATAAATAAGACAACAGATGCCGACAATCAACCAATTAATTAAAAGACCGAGAGTCAAAGCCCATCCGAAAGACAAAACGGTGGCATTAACGCGCGGATTTAATGTTCTAAAAAATAGACCGGTATTTTTCTCTTCTCCCTTCAAGCGCGGAGTTTGCGTCAAAGTTTCCACTACGACTCCGAAGAAGCCCAACTCGGCCCTGCGAAAGATCGCGAGAGTGCGCCTGACAAACGGCATGGAAGTTACCGCCTACATTCCCGGCGAAGGGCATAATCTGCAAGAACACTCCGTAGTTTTGCTACGCGGAGGGCGTGTGAAAGATTTGATTGGAGTTAGATATCATGTTGTGCGCGGAGTTTTGGATACCCAGGGAGTAGAAAAGAGGAGACAAGGTCGC
>DATHJV010000079.1:0-12546 GCA_035489645.1 Minisyncoccota bacterium
CGGCCACGGAGACTGTAGTATCGAGGGCCGCATTATTGACTCCTCCGCTGTCGAAGGTGGCGATGTCCCCTGCGCCCGGGGCCGTGGCGCCGCTGTTGCTTCCGCCGGAAGACAGCGACCAGTTAGCATTAGTGGAGAAAGAGCCGCCAGCTGATCCGATCCAGAATTTGGTTGCGGCATGGGCGGCGGTCGGTAAAACAAACAAAGTACTCAGAAAAATTGCGGATACAAAAAAGAGTATTGACCTATTTTTAAGCAGAGAGATAAAATCGAATAATTTTTTCTGATTTATTCTCATTATATTCCAAGGAAATATTTATTCTCTTTGTTATTGTTACATTCAAGTATGAATATCATTCTTGCATCAATCGGAGGTCAGTTCTACTTTATCTCGTAAGTTATCGTTACGTCCGAACTTATCGTATTTTCACCTTTGGGAATTTGGGCCGGAGCGGGAGCTGGGCTTACACTATTGTCAAGCGCGGCGCTTTTGGCATAATAAACGGGCCCCCCGTAACTACCACCTTCACTAAAGGTGGAAATTCTACCCAAACTCACGCCTAAATCATTCGCCAAAACTTCTGCTTTAACTCTCGCATCATCAATCGCTTTTTTTCTCGCCTCTGCTTTTAGGGAATCTTCCTTGTCAATAGTAAAGTTTGGACCATTCAAATCCGTTACGCCTACGGCACCTAGCTCCTGCATTATGGCGCCAGCATCATCTATTTTGCGAACTTTTACGGTAATGCTTTCGCTCGCCGTATAACCGATGATGACCTGCTTGCCACCAGGACAAAATAAAGTGCCGGTAGCGGGAGTTCCCTCTAGCGGACGCGGGCATAATGCCTGCCGGTATTCGTACTTGGGATAAAAGGAGGCGTTCGCAGTTTTTACATCTTTGTCTTCTACTCCTTTCGCCTTTAACAGTTCTAAGGCTTTTTTCTCAATTACCGCAACTGAGTCTTGCGCGTCTTTGACAATGGCAGCATCCTTGCTGATCGTGAAATAAACGTTGGCAATATCCGGCACCGCTTGCACTTCTCCATGGCCCGATAAAGTAATAGTATTCGAACCCGAACTGCCCATCATATTGTAAGATCTGAATTCAGCCAATAATTTTACTGCAAAAAAAAGAGAAAGAATAACTAAGAAAACAAGCGACACGCGATATATATTTTTTATGTATTGATTGGGTATTTCCATAAATTTTAAATTAAATTGTTAATTATTAATACAAACAACCCAACACCTACGAGTAAAACAAGAAACTTAAAAATATCCAACCAAGGATTAACAAAAGAAGAATTACTCCTCCGGAGAGCTTTTGGCGCATCAATTTGTTCTTTTCTCTCTCTAAGCAAGTTACAACAATGACGATAGAAGCAAATGCGATAATTGTAATGCTGGATAAAGATTTATTTAAAACTTCGCCAGAGAGGACATCCCAAATCGCTAGAACTCCGAGGAGCGCTAAAAGAGAAATTGAGATGATCAATACTGCAACTGTAATCTGTCGAAGATTCTTGAAAACTGGGTTAGAAAATGGCACAGACTCGGCCGCTCCAGTATTAGAGACAGCTAGCTGTTCGCGAGAATCTATGAATCTACCGGCAATAATTACAATGACAGCTACAATGGAAAGTAAACCGAATGTTTGAATTGATTTAGTTATTACATCACCGCTGAATATTTTCCAAACACCGCAAACGGAAATAACTGCTAAAATAAACACTGACACAATAAAAACATATGCCGCCCCGTTTTGTATTTTTTTCATCTTTTCATTATACACTAATATCTGATCGATGCGCTACTGGATCAAATTGACCTCCGGCACAAGCTCTAATCCAAATTTTTCTTTAACTTCCGCTATTATTTTATCCGCTAGAGCAAGCACTTCCGCGCCGGACGCAGACCCGTAATTTACCAAAACTACGGCTTGCCTTTCATGTACGCCGACGTTCCCGAGTCTTTTCCCTTTCCAACCGCATTGTTCAATCAGCCAGCCTGAGGGAATCTTTATTATTTTATTCTCCTCAAAAGTCGGCATTTCGGGATAAATCGCTAGGAGTTCTTTCATTTTTTCTCCACTCACAAAAATATTTTTAAAAAAACTGCCGGCATTGGGAATGATGGCCGGGTCTGGCAGCTTGCTTTTGCGTATCCGAGAGACTGCGTCGCTAATATCCTTTGGAGTATATGAGACGATTTTATTCCTGCCCGCGCCAGCAATGCCGGGAGCATTGCGGGCAGATTTTTCTAAAAATTCCCGCAGAATCTTATAGGAAAGATTGGGTTTTGGTATTTTGCTTAATTTCAAAGTTATGGCCGTAATAAAATATTTTCCTTTTAGCTCATTTTTAAAAATGCTGTCGCGGTAGCCGAATTCGCATTCCCCATTGCTGAAAACTTTCTTCACTCCGTCTGAGACGCTGTAGGCTTCGACATTTTGGAGAACATCCTTGAGTTCTGCTCCATAAGCTCCGATATTTTGCATCGGCGCGGCACCGACTGTACCGGGGATAAGCGACAAGTTTTCAATACCCCACAACCCCCTGTCTGTGGCAAAGATTACTAAATCGTGCCAAATGTCCCCGCCCATGCACCGGATGGCGACATTTTTTGAATCTTCCTTTAATACTTCTATCCCTTTTAATTTATTCAGGATTACAAGGCCATCAAAGTCTTTGGTAAATAAAACATTACTTCCTCCTCCGAGAAATAATTTTTTGCTGTTTTTAAACTCCGGAGCACTAAAAATCTCCTTTAAACCCTGCTCATTATTTACCTCAACAAAAAACCTTGCATTCACGGAAATGCCAAAGGTGTTTAGTTTAGATAGGCTATAATTATTGTGTATTTTCATATTTAACCGATAATCCTAGCATATCAAAATACAATGAAAAAAGCCCTGCATGCCATAGAAACGGCCGCAGAACTTTTTTTGAAAACTTTCACTTATGGAGAACTAATTTCTTCCGGGAGAGACCACGCAAGCCCGCTGAGGGCATCCATTTTGCTTTCAGGATAAGCCAAATCTGCGCGGAGACGCCTGCCGGCGGCGCCACTACTGACACAGAGGAAGCGTGGGCCGCCGTGGCAACCCTCGAAAGGTTTATTGCGAATCCCGATTATCCTCACCAAACCCATCTTTTCGAGCTCCCTGTCGGAGAAGCAATTGCGGATAATGCAGGGAGCTTCGGAATGAAGTTCAGCCCACTTTCGTGAGACACCTTCAGATTGGATGCACGCGATATTTCGATCGGATTTTTTTTTCCAGAAATTTGCCCGCAAGACAACAATCCTGTGAACAAACCGGGGAGTGGTAGGCTGGAAATCTTGCGACCGCAAAATTATCTTTGCATCCTCTGTGAGATAGAAGTCCCTGTCTTTGAGGTCCTCAATCCACTTTGGACCAGTCACTCCTTCAGAGGGTGGAAGCGTGATGTAAATAAGATCATCACCTATTTTTTCCCAGATGGCCTGGCCAGGAATCGACACGAAGTGTCCAGGATACGCGTTTTGTCCGTTATTAAATGCTTGGAGACGTTTGAGGTATTCACTGGCATCATTGCCGGCAAGTTTCTCATTTATGTCACCCAACGTCCCGATAGTTTCATGGTACATTATTTTACTCATATTTTTTCCTTTCGTTTGTACGTCAGAATCTCACAACAGTGAGATTGTCCGAGATGCGCACCGGACTGTTTTATGTTTGCGGCGTTCTTTCAAGACTCCAAAAAAAGAAGTCCTCAAAGAACGCCACTTTTCTCGTCAAGATTTTAAAGAGCTGTATGACTCTGTTTTACACCCATTAAGACATTTCTGTCAATATCGCAATATTTCGACTGAACCATCTTTATGCAATTTAACGACTTTAGATGCGCTGCCAGCGCGAGTACCACCGTCGACATACAAATCAATTGCATCGCCAAAATATTTTTTCGCCTGAAAAATATTTTCGGCCGGAGACAGTCCTTCGGGATTGGCCGAAGGCGCGATGAGCGGGCCGGTTTCTTTTAATAAATTTCGCAAACCCTCCGGGGCGGGCAAGCGGAATGCCAGGGTTTTTGTACCGCGATGCAAATACGCGAGCTCTTCATCGGGGCAGTCAAAAACAAAACTTGTGGGTTCCTTATAATTTTTAATTTCCTTTTTTTGTTCTCCAGTGAGAACTATTCCGAATTTTTGAGGCTCATTAATGTCGGGAATGAGTATTATGCAAGGTTTATTTGGCGCGCGTTTCCGCACCTTATAAATGCGATTAACTGCTTTAGCGCTTTGCGCCCGACCTACAATGCCATAAAGAGTGTCCGTGGGCATAACCGCAATACCATCTTCTTTTAGTACTTTTATTAGATCAGGATTTTTCCATACGTTATTCTGCTTCATTGAAATGATTATAATACTACATAATATATTCCTCAATTTTAAAAGAAATATAACCTAGTAGGCCGAGCTGGATTATCGGCGTTAATCCAATGCCTCCCAAAAAAGGAATCACGGGCATCAGGGAATTATATGCCCATCGGCCTGCTTGAAGTGCATAATATTCAGTGCCGACGGAAATAATAGTTCCGACAAAAATTATTATCCAACTTTGTTTTTTAAACCGGGGGGAAAAAAGAAATGGCAAAATAATTATAGTTATGATAACCGCATCAATTAGAGCAGCCCTTAAAAGAATAAGGCTCGTAATATCACCGCCCATATAACTGGCATAGAGGGCAGAATGCAGATTTTCCCAAACCACATTCAAGATAAAAGCAAAAATGAATATCAAGAGTATTCTTTTCATTCTTGCGTATCAACAAATAACTTATAGTCGGTAAGAGTGATAGTACTACTGACAAAAATCCAAAAAATAAATTCCTCGATAGGAAAACGAAACGAGAAGAAATCTACATAGCCGATGTATTGTCCGCCAAAGGACCATTGATGAAGATACAGAGCGGTAAACTCAAAAATTAGGAAAAGAAAAATAAAATATGGAGCAACTTTTACAATATGCCATGCCAGTCTTGGTTTTTTTATGACGCAAAAAATGACTGGCAAAAATGCAAGGGTTCCAAAGATAAGATATGCATAACGGAATGTAATAAAATGCGGAGCAAAAAAGAAAGCGAAAATTATTAATAAAAGATAGGCTGATGCTGGAATAATTCCTGTAAATATATAATGCTTAATATCAACATTTTCTTTTCGCTTTCTCTCAAAAAAATGCTCATAAACTAGGATCATTAATAGCGTCCATAAAATGAGACAGATCAACTCATCGACAGGCGCTACACCAAATATTCGATATGGTAAGACAAGTTGCTCTTCCGGAATAAGCCATGCCTTATTAAAGGTCTCGAGAAAATCAAAACCAAAGCCCAGGATAATTCCTATAAGGAATACACCGGAAAATATAACCTTTAGATTCTGCGTCTTTCTAAGTATCAGATAAATTGACGGAACGCCTAGAAATAAAAAAGCTGAAGTAAGAAAACGTACATGCAAGATAAGTACAATGGGAACGACAATTATTGCTAGCAGTATTAGTACCAGCGAATCAATTTTTTGAGCTTTATTCATGCCAAAAGTTTACTACAGTCATAATGATTTACAGTAAAAATATATTTTGTTATCTCCCATTTGGGTGCCTATTCGGTTACGCTCCGAATCTAAGAGCTCCACAAGCTCATGTGCTGCTATTACACCATAGGCACCATAGACTAATGTATACCAAAAAATAGAGATGGATGCTACTTGTTATAATGCTCCGAACAGTTTGCGATAATGTTTTTTTGTAAAAAGATGCCGCTTGTTGCGAAGTAAAAATTTTGTAGCTTCAACCAAAAGAACATTTAAAATGAGCCAGAAAATAATGAAGGGTACCCAGGACCAGGGCAATGCCTGCAGTTCAAAAATATTTCTGATAGGCGGCACGGTCATGGTGATAATTAAAAGAACGGCGGCAATAATAATACTAATATTTAGTTTTTTATTAGAAAAAGTTACATAGGAAAAAAGCGGGCGATGCAAACTTCGGAAAGAAAAAGCGATGGCCAGAATATATGAAGCGAAACAAACAAATAAAATCGAACGGGCAAGGCTTACATCCAGATTAATTTTAATTAAAATATAATATAAGAAAAAAAGAAAGAGAGAACTGACAATGCCAGCCCCGAAAATCAGCCCCTTTACATCTTTTGTAAAGATAAGCTGGGAATCCTTGCTCCCGCGATCTTTACTTTTCTCTCTGTCTATATCTTCCTCAAAGGCAAAAGCGAGGGCCGGCAGAGTTCCCGAAAAAAGATTTACCCAGATGATCTGCAGCGCAGAAAGCGGGAGAGGAATTCCAAAAATGAGACTGCCGCCGACAATAAATACCTCATCAAAAGAATTGGAGAGAAGATAAGTGGAGGTCTTTCGGATATTCGACAAAATCCTGCGCCCTTCATCGATTGATAGAGAGATTGTTTCAAAATTATCATCCAAGAGCACCAAGTCCGCCGCGGACTTCGCCACATCACTCCCGGAGCCGATCGATATTCCGATGTCCATTGCCTTGAGCGCCGGAGCGTCATTGACTCCGTCTCCGGTCATGGCGACCACCTCTCCGAGCCTTTGATAAAGCTGTCCGATTCTTAGCTTGTCTTCAGGCGTTACCCGGGCAAAGATTTTTATTTTAGGAATCGCTAGAAGCAGGTCGCTGTCCGTCAAGTTTTGGACGTCAATTCCGGTGAGCACTTCATTTTCGTGCACTTCCCAATCCAAGTTCCTCACTACCGAGAGCGCCGTCCCCACCAGATCCCCGGTAACTAAAACCATTTTTATTCCATGAGACTCAATATTTTTAATCGCCGCGGGAACTTCCGGCCGGATTGGATCAAAAAAGACAAGCATGCCGAGAAAATTAAGTTCATTTATATCATCAATTGAGAAATTTTGTTGATTTTTTTTCTTCACCGTTGCGAGACCGATAATTCTCTTGCCTTGCCGGCTGGTCGTTTCAATCCACCCTTCTAATTTTAGATATTCTTCTTTAGAAAGATTCGATTTTTTAAGCAGAATATCCGGCGCTCCCATTACCACGTAATTGTCGTCTTTCAGAGCGACCGAAAATTTATTGGAAGAATTAAACGGCAAAACGACATAAGAAACGAGAGAAGTCATAATATCAAGCGGAATATGGTGCAAACGGCAGGCTTTAGCGATATTAATTTCAAATGGCCTCCCCCGAAAGGTCCACTGCGATTCGTCTTCATCCCTATTTTCAATCGAGACATCTACATTTAAGAGCGCTGATTCCAATAATTGTTTTTGGTCATCAGAAAAAATTTTATGCGCTTGATTCTGGTCCGTCGTCTCTGATCCGCCTGAGATCAGTATCGCCTTGGGATAAATACCTACCAGTTGCATATCAGCCAAGGTTAGTGTGCCGGTTTTGTCGGTCATTATCATAGTTGTGGAACCCAGAGTCTCCGCCGCCGTCAGTTTTCGGACAATTCCCTTTTTGGACGCAATCCGCTCCGCCCCAATTGCGAGTATTACGGTCAGCGCAATTGGCAAGGCTTCCGGCACGGCCCCCACGGCAACTGCCGCCGAAAGAATCAGCATTGGCAGAACCGATTCGCCGCGCATAATTCCTAAAATTAAAATTCCGATAACAATGAAAAATACTACGACAAAGATTATCCACGCCAGGCGTCCGACACCTTTTTGCAAAGGAGTTTTTGTTCTTTTGGTTCCCGATACAATGCCGGCAATCTTGCCAATCTCCGTGACATTGCCGGTCGCATAAACGATCGCTTTCGCGTACCCTTGCACAACCAGTGTCCCCGCATGTGCAATATTGCTGCGCTCGGCCACAAGCGCAGAGGCGTGTATGACTTTTTCGCTTTTATTGACGGGCAGAGACTCCCCCGTCAAGATTGCTTCATCAACGTAGAAATTATTTAAAGAAAGTATTCGCGCATCAGCCGGCACGCGTGTTCCATACAATAATTTTATTATATCTCCCGGCACCAAGAGGGCGGAATCAATCTCTTCTTCTTTGCCATCTCGAATAACTCTGGTTCTATCTTTTATATATGTCGTTAATTTATCGAGCGTATTTTCAGCGTGATATTCATGAAAAAATCCGAGCCCGATATTGAGCAGCACGGCGAGAGCAATCATCACCGAATTTATCCATTCATGCAGAATACCGGTCAGGATGCCGGCTCCAAGGAGTAAAAAAATCAGCGGGCTTAAAAACTGTTTCAGGAAAAGAGCGGCAACATTTATCTTTTCTTTGTTATGAAAAATATTACTCCCATACTTCTGCAGCCGGCTCCCTGCTTCTTTTTCTGTTAGTCCAGTTTGGGCTGTACCCAATTGAGTGAGAACCTCCTCGGCAGAAAAAGACCACGGCTGTGTAACTATTTTCATTGGCAAATTATATCACTTGAAAACCTGTATTGGAACAACGGGCTTGTTATAAAGATTCTTGCGCCGCATAAAGAATTTGGCAATTTCATTGGAAATGATATAAATGATAATCAGACATAAAATCGTCATTATCGTTCCAAAAGAGAGCGCCGTAAATTTAAATAAATCAGACAAGATACCGGTATAAACAAAAATAAATGGAAGGACCGCAGTTATGATGATGCCTGATAGCAGCGGAGTGGGAATAACCGGGGATTTAAAAAACGGACGCGAAGAACGAATAGAAATTATCAGAGCTAATTCAGCAAGGACAGAAAGCATGAACCACCCGGTTTGAAATTGAGCGACCGGAGCATTTTTATAAATCTGAAAATAAAGAAAGTCAAAAAAGCTGGAAATAACACCAAAAATAAGTATGCGTTTTAGGAGCTTACCCGGCTCGAAATGCGGTACGTGCCGGAGAGCATAGTCGTCGGGGTTGTCCGTGATAATTAAAAGTAGCGGCAGATCCGTCAGGAGATTATTCAAAAGTATCTGAATTGGGAGCATTGGAAGTACCGGATAAAAGAAAGAGGCGAAAAGTAGTGAAAAGAAAGTGCCAGCATTGCCGGAGAGTGTATAGATGATGTAGGTCAGCGTGTTGCGTAAAGCGCGCCTTCCGGTCGACACGCTTTTTAAAATCGGGCTTAAATCTTTCTCGAGGAGAATAATATCGGCCGATTCTTTCGCTATATCCGAAGCATTATCAACGGCAATACCGATGTCGGAGCGCTTGAGCGCCAAAGCATCGTTGATGCCGTCACCGAAAAAAGCAACTGGACCTAATTTTATATATCGGTCGATAAGCTCTAGTTTGTTCTCCGGCGTGCATTTAGCAAAGACAACCGTTCGTAAAAGTTGCCTGTTCGACAAATCTGCAATTTTAACGCCCTCCAGCGAGATTATATTGTCCGGATGCTTAATCAACCCAAGTTCTTCGGCCACATTCTCGGATACGGCCATGGAATCACCGGTCAATATTTTAATTCCAATCCCCCGAGTGTGAGCAATTTTAAAAGATGGCCGAGCCGATACTTTGATTGGATCATGAAATGCCGCAAAACCGGAAAAATTCCAGACTT
Organism: Minisyncoccota bacterium; assembly: GCA_035489645.1. Taxonomy (GTDB): domain Bacteria; phylum Patescibacteriota; class Minisyncoccia; order Phycocordibacterales; family UBA9973; genus UBA9973. The sequence continues at coordinate 9,540 of DATHJV010000079.1, forward strand.
CATTTTTACTACTTCCAATTGCAATCACTCGCATTCCCTTCCGCTCGTATTGCAGAGCCAATTCGTGTGCCGCTGCTTTGATTTCCTCAGGAGAGGCTTTACAAAGCTGGAGTATTTTTTCAATTTGCCCGCGGGCAATTTTTTCACCTGTATCCAAAGTAAAAACTTCATAGCCGATTTCGTTCGCAGACGGAATAAAATTTGCAATGGGGCGCAGCACGGTTTTCGCTTTGCCCGGGAACGCATTAAGCGCATTGTCATAGGCATCGTCCATCGAAGGCCTTTCATACTCGCCCTCAGTAATTGTATTAGAATATTCCCAAAAATTTTGAACATCATTGACTGCAGAAACCTTCAATTTATTTTCCGTAATTGTCCCTGTTTTGTCGGTTAGTAAAAATTTTACTGCCCCCAATCCCTGCAGAGAAGAAAGTCTTTTAACGATGACTTTCTCATGCGACAGCGCGAGTGACTCGCGGGTCAGAATAATAGTGGAAACCAGAGGCAGAATTTCCGGCACTACTCCCACCAGCATGGCAATAGCGAAAATTAAAAAGTCAGCCAAAGAATACTTGCCCATGACAAAGACCAAGAGAAACATCGAGATTATCAGCACTAAAATAGAAACCACAAAAATATATTTTACTATTCGATCGGTAAAATCAGAAAAACTGCTCCATTTTTTTACCGCTTCCAGTTTGGACCGATATTGCGCGACCGTTGATTTAGCGCCGATCGCCACCACCTTGGCGATGATCCTGCCACTTGTAACCAGGCTGCCGGCATGAAGTTGCTCACCCGAGCGTATTTCTTTCGGTAAACTTTCGCCGGTCCGCATCGAATCGTCAATAAATGCATTTTGTGATTCGCTAACCTCCATATCTGTCGGCGCTATCGAGCCCGAAACCAAATGCACCATGTCTCCGAGACGGAGGTCATCGGAGAGAATTTGCGAGAGCGCTCCATCCCGATAAACGTAAACCCTGGTTTTCACCAAATGCATTAATTTCTCTGACGCTTTGGATGCTTTGAATTCCTGGAAAAAACCCAATATCGTATTTATTACTAAGATTATGGAAATAATAATCCCGTTAGTTTTCTCGCCGAGGAAAAAAGAAACACCGGCTGAAATAATCAGCAACACAAAAAATAGGGAAGACACTTGGGTCCAAAAAGTAGAAACGATAAGTTTAAAATTCTCTTTCACACTATATATGATAACAGAAAATCTAAAAAGTACTTACCAGCCTCCAGGTAAATTAGCCGAAAGTAAATGTAAAAGCATCCAGACCCGAATCTTTGATTTTTAACATCAAGATATGTTCGCCATAATCTACCCCCTCAACCAGCTTGTACATCATCTCATCTTTCACCAAGATTGTGTTATTTAATTTTCCATCCACGTAAACTTCTACGTTCACACCCGCTTCAGAACTCGCAACCAAATAGACATTTTTGGCATTGTATTTGAAAACGACACTAGAATCTCCATTATTTTCACCATATTCAGGTGTGAAAGACCACGAACCGCCTAGGTAAAGATTATTCAATTTTATATCCGGCGGTATGGCAAGATTTTGCGTGCTTGTGACGCTCCGGTCGCCATTTGCCAGATAATCATTTCGGTTCGAGCCGAAATAAGTTTCCGGACTACCCACTTTGTTCGGGTCAACTGCAATTTTATCAGTTGGATTGACAAGGCCGTTATCCGGAGAAGTTTTAACTCCAAGGCGGTCGTTCCTTTCATTGAGAGCCTCTTGAATCGCATGTTCAGTTTCGTCGTAGCTGCCCTCTCCGGCGTGATCATGAACGATATACCCGTCAATATCAATGAGGTAATCGCGCGGCCAGTACTGATTCTGATAAGCGTTCCAGGTTGAAAAATCATTATCCAGCACAACCGGATATTTTATGCCAAAGTCCGCAACTGCCTTCTCCACATTTTTAAAAACTTTTTCAAATGAAAACTCCGGCGTATGCAGGCCAATAATAACCAAGCCCTGATCTTTATACTTTGCATACCAATCATTCAAATATGGTATGGTTCTGCGACAATTGATACAGCTATAGGTCCAAATATCCAGGAGTACGACTTTTTTCCCTTTGAATTCTCCGATTGTAATGGGCTTCCCGTCCGTATTTATATATCCATCAATTGTGGAGAGATCCGGCGCTAGAGTAAATTTTTCTTTTTTCTGCGCCAAAGTGAGGAAATTATTTTTCTGCGTTTCACGATTTTCCGAAGGAGAATTCTGGCTTGGTAAACTTGTCTGATTATTTGGCGGTCCATTTTTATCCAATAAATTTTGTTCAACTTTGGTCACATCAAAAAAACCGGCGTCGAGAAGTGAAATCTGAAGTTCTTTGTCATAACCCGAGAGTATGCCGATGCCGACTAAAATAAAAATTACACCCAGAGTTCTTTTAAACCAGCCATGAGAATCGGAAACTATATTTAATTTTAACATTATCTTCTGCCCCAACACTGCGACTATTAAGAGCGCCAGGCATAAACCCAGAATGTAGGTAAAAAGGTAAAACATTCCCAGGGCCGGAGAGACCGGCAGCACGGTCGCTAGGATAACAAAATAGGTGGGACTGCAAGCGGAAAAAATCGGGCCAAGAGAAGCCCCGACAATTATGTCTCCCAAAATACTATTTTTCTGATACCCGCTCATCAGCACTTTATTAGACTCGCGATTTACTTTGGTAGTGAAAGATAGATTCTCCCAAAGCTCCGGGAAGAGCGTGACTAAGCCAAAAATTAAAATTATTCCGCCGGATAAATATTTCCAAAAATCTTCCGGAATATTTACAAAAACAGAACTCACTTTCAAAATTAGGGTAAAAAGAAAAACCGAAAGGCCGAGCGATAAAATGACCACCAACACTCTCCTTTTGCTTAGGGTTGGATCAGAAATTGACCGCCCGACGATCACGGGCAAAAGTGGCAGTATGCACGGCGCCAGAATTGTGAGCACGCCAGCAATGAAAGAAATAATAAAAA
>DATHJV010000080.1:0-7643 GCA_035489645.1 Minisyncoccota bacterium
GAGTGAGTTTGTTGAACCAAAGCATAGCACAGGCAAAAAAATATTTTTTATAATTCTAATACTAGTTTTGCTCGGAGGCGCAAGCTTTGGGGCTTACGCATACTATGCGGGTATTTTTGTAAAATTACCTGTTCTTCTCTCCGAGTCCATAGAGAAAACTAAAACAATTGCAACTTCTAATTACGACACCACTTTTAATGTAGATTATTCTGAGATGAAAAACACAAACGGTCTATTCGATTCCTTATCTTCTATTGGTATTAGTTCTAAACAACTTATTCTTACAATGAATGGCTCAACGGATATAACGGAATCTCAAAACCCTAAGTTTTCTTCGCTTGTTTCTTTAAATGTGGGCGGGGCGGTTTCAATGGAAGTCGAACTGCGGTTTATTAATAAAATTTTTTATGCGAAACTCACAAAGAATCCTACGTTCGGCACTTTGCCGGTATCAGTTCCAAACATTTCTCCTTATGTAAATAAATGGTATTCATTCCCATTTGCAGATAAAGTACTTGCTAACACTTTCACTGGTTCACCCAGTGCCACTTTAGATAGTATATTTACTGCCGAGCAAAAAGACCATTTGTATCAAATGTTCCGGGACGCGCACTTGATTAAAACCGTGGCGAGATTGAATCCTGAAACTGCAGGAGGAGTATCTTCTTATCATTTTTCTTTTGATCCCGACAGAGCTGGCATTATTTTATTTTTTAAATCACTCGACGAATACATTAACACTATAGATAAAAATAATCCTTCTCTGTCAATTGATGAATCAGCATCTATTAACGAGGGATTGGATAAAATTAAAGATTTCAAAGGAGAAATATGGATTGGCCGCAATGATAAACTGATACATAAAATTCTTTTGAGTTTCGGAGTTCAGCCTGATTCCAATGATAGTAGTCAACAAGTAAAAATAAATGCAGTAAGTATTATAAGTGCTTATAATCGGCCGGTGTCTATTGTTGCCCCGGCAGGCAGCACTCCTTTTGCGAGTTTAATGGAAGCTTCACTTGGGAATGCTCAACAGGGGGTAGGGGAAACTTCAATAAAAGCTCACTTAGCAAGTGCACAAACTCAGGCAGTACTTTTTTACGAAAGAAATAATAGTTCATATATTGGTTATTGTGCTTTGCTTGAGGCAAAGAATCTTCGCAAAGATATAGAAGATAGTGGCGGAACAGGATTTGTTTGCAAAGAAACCTCCCGAAAGTATGCTATAGGTGTTAAGCTTCCTGAGGATGCTGGAAACTGGTGCATAGATTCAGCTGGTCTAAGTAAATCTACAAAAACACTGCCGTCTAGTACAGCGTGCCCCACAAACTAATTTATGAACAAAGAATTTTTCGGCACAAAATTAAATACAGTTTTATTGATTATCCTAATTATTTTAGTGTTCGTCGCGATTAAGATAATGGTTTTAAATAAAGATACATATCTTCCTTTTTTAAAGGATTACTCTAAACCATCCGAGCAGATAGTAGATTCACGAATTTTGGGAAACAAAGATGACCTTGTTTCTTTTTCTATTGTGCCGGGTTCGAAAGTTCACGGTGTGGTGTCTTATCGTGGGGTTGTTAAGGGAGGATATTTTTTTGAAGCAAATATTGTGGTTAATATCCTGGATTCAAATAAAAAACTACTCAAAGCAAGTAATGCAAGGGCCATAGATGATTGGACAACTGCAGGGCCGGTAGCATTTGAGGGAAATATTGATTTTAGCTCTTTACCGAAAGGTCCGGCTTATCTCGAAATTCATAATGACAATCCGTCGGACATCCGTGCAAATGATAAAAGTATTCTAATTCCTATCGTGATAGAATAGGGGAATGGACGCATTTTATATCGAACAATCAAAAAATGTAGCAAACAGATGGTTACTAACGGTGGTTTTGTTTGTTGCTTTTCTTGTCGGAAGCTCTTTTGTTCAGGTGGAGGCGGTGGAGGGAGCTGGTAGTTTTTATATTGCAAAGATAATATTATAGATATGATCAACGATCAATTAGTAAATTATATTAGACAACAATTATCCCTTAGTGTTTCAAAAGAGAAAATTACCTCGGATTTAAAGTCTCAAGGCTGGACGGATACGGAAGTAAGCGAGGCGTTTAGCGCCATTGTTCCGGTTGCGCCCGCCTCTTCCCCAGACTCGTCGATGGCTTCACCAGCGATCCCAAATGTTATTCCGATGCAACAAGCACAATATGCTTCGTATTTTTCTAATATGACACCTCATAAAAGCAAAAAAATACTTACTTTCATAGTTATATTAATTTTGCTTTGTTCAGCCGGCGGGGGAGCATATATATATTTCAATAAAAAATCGACAAGTCCTTCTTCAGAAAATATTTCTAATTCTGAAGGAGTAGAAACAGAGAACAATATAGTAACTCCTATTTTACCCACCAGTGATACAACACCCGATAATTCTGTGCACACTGACGCAACTGAAACTCCAACATTGCCAGTGGAGACACCAGGACAAATAAATGACTGTAAATCTATTACTGATCCTTTAAATCAATTTAATTGTTTGAAAGCAGAATATTTAAGGACAGGTAATAGCACGATATGTGATCAATCCAATGACCAAGACTACAGAGTTGGGTGCTACATGACCCTGGCGGCTGACAAAAATTCTTACCCCGAATGCAAAAAAATTAATAATACAGAAGAGCAAGTATTTTGTATCCTCGTAGTAGCCGCAGAAAACGGCGATAGTGCTACCTGTGATAAGTTTAACGGCCCCGATAATTTTGGGGAGATGTGTCACCACTATATCCAGAACCCGAATGAAAACATTATTGTTGATATAGCTTATTTAGGGAGGGGGATAGAAACAAAAAACTCATCTCTTTGTTACAAAATAAAATATTCTGAGCTCAGAAATTCTTGTCTTGAGGGTGTAAAGAATTAGGGTGAATTTTCGTGATATAATGCCAGAGTATGGCAACACTTTATACCGAACAATCAAAGAATGTGACAAAAAAATGGTTACTAACGGTTGTTTTGTTTATTGCTTTTCTTGTCGGAAACTCTTTTATTGTTGCGAGAGTGAATGCGCAAGAATCATCATTTACGGAAGAATCCATACTTAATTTTATTTCAAGTATCAAAGTAAATATTGATGATTCCGTAGATGTGTTTGAAACTATCACCTACAATACGGGGTCGCAAGAGCGCCATGGAATATATCGTGATATCTACCCGTATTCCTCTACGGACCAGAAAATGGCAATAACGGATGTTAGCGTTACTGACCTGAATAATGTTCCATATACTTTTGTACTCTCCAACTCGGGCTCAAATTTTAGAATAAAAATTGGTGATGCAAATGAAACTTTTTCTGGCCAAAAAACTTATTTAATAAAATATCACGCAAGCAGAGCAGTTGCTCAATTTAAAGATTTTGATGAAATATATTGGAATGTTACCGGAAATGAATGGACAATGCCTATCTATCAGGCGAGCGCATCTATTGTTTTGCCTAGCGGAGTTAGCATAATTCAATCGGCTTGTTATTATGGTCCGAAGGGGAACAAAGATCAGTGTCAAATGAGTAACGATGAAAGCGGCTCATATGATTTTAGCGCTCCCTCTCTTCTCGGTGTAGGTGAGGGTCTTACCGCGGCTGTCGGATTTACAAAAGGGGTTGTAATTCCATATTCGGCTTCTGATAAAGTTTCCAATTTCTTTGATACATATTGGCCCTGGCTCGTCTCAGCAATTTTGCCAATTTTGACGCTTATTCTTTCGCTCCTATATTGGTATAGGAAAGGCCGAGATGCTCGAGGTACTGGTGTTATCGTGCCACAATATGATGTCCCAGATGCATTAACTCCTATGGAAGTCGGCGGAATTGCCAATGAAAAAGTAAATGCAAAAAATATCTCAGCGGAAATAATTTATCTTGCTACCAAAGGTTATTTGAAGATTCGCCAACTTGACGAACGTTTTATTGGACTCATCAAATCGACCGATTACGAACTTACAAAGTTAAAGGATTTTTCAGATCTGCCGAATGATTTTGACCAGAAACTCTTGAATGGCTTATTTAATGCGGAACCTATGCCAAAATTGTCCGACCTTAAAAATCTTTTTTTTAAAAGCGCGTCTCCGATTGTTAATCCGGAGCCGAACCTATCAAAACAGTCCGTCAAACTCTCTGATTTAAAGTATGTTTTTTATAAATATAGCGCATCAGTCATTACTTCCGTGCTTGATGCCCTTCTCAACAAAGGATATTACAAAAATTTAGGCAGAATGAAAAACACTGGCAGCCGGATAGCGTTAATTTTGTTTATGTCAGTTTGGGCTTCTGGGTTTTTTGGCGGTATCTTGGGCGTTTTTCTCCTGAGAGGAAATCCATTTCCACTGATTGTGGGTATATTTGTGTCCATTATCATTTACGGCATAATCTCCCATTTTAGTCCTGCTAAGACAGAAAATGGCGTCGCTACCTTGGAGTACATTCTCGGTCTTAAAGATTATTTGCAAATTGCTGAGAAAGATCGTCTGCTATTTCACAATGCTCCCGAGAAAAATCCGGAAGTATTTGAAAAGCTATTGCCTTACGCGATGGTTTTGGATGTTGCAAATATTTGGGCAAAAGAGTTTGAGGGAATTTATACTACACCTCCATCTTGGTATTCTGGATCCAGTAGTACTGCCTTTAGCGCTATAATGTTTACTAATTCTTTGTCTAACTTTAGCTCTTTTACCTCATCTTCTTTAGGCTCTAGTCCTTCCGGTTCAGGTAGCGGCGGGGGCGGCTCTTCAGGAGGGGGTGGTGGAGGGGGTGGTGGAGGGGGCTGGTAGTTTTTATATTGTTAAGATAATATTATAGATATGATCAACGATCAATTAATAAATTATATTAAAAAACAATTATCTCTTAATGTTTCGAGGGAGAAAATTACATCGGATCTAAAGTCTCAAGGCTGGACTGAAATGGATGTAAGTGAAGCCTTCACAGCTATCGGATCTCTTACGTCAGCAATACCTTCCCCTGTTTCTCCCGTAGCTTCACCAATGACGCCAAATATTGTTCCTGTGCAGACAATGCAAGCAGAATTTTCCAATATACCACACAGCAAGGGGAAGAAAATATTCGCAATAATTTTTGTATTGATTTTGCTCGGTTTAGCCGGTGGCTATGTTTTCTATCAAAAAACAAAAATAACAACGTCACCTGTTGTTGTGTCAGATACAGATAAAACAGCAGCAAACGAAGAAGTCAATCAAACATCTACTCAAGCATCGATAACTTCGAACCCAGATATTGAAAGGGTTAAAGTTATTCTTGAAGATATCCGTCAAGGACTCCTTACGGGTAATCAAGATTTAGTTATAAAACATTCATCTATTGAAACTGCCAGTTTCTTTTCTCTGGGTGGGAAATTAATTCCAGTTAGTGAATTTAGTGTTAATGAAGTTACTCAATCCGGTCCAAACATTTTAGCAAATATCAGTAGCTCAGAACCGACCATTAATGGCCCCATGGTTTTTATAAAAGAGGCGGGTGATTGGAAACTTGATATGACGGCAACTTTTAAATATGCAGCAGATCAAAACAATGCAAAAAAAGGTACCGGTGACCAAAATGGTCTTCCTGATTTAGTAGTAACGGGCGTAACAGCATATCCCAGTCATCCCGTAGTGAATAGTAAAGATGTAAGGATTACTGTAACTATCAAAAATGTGGGTACAAAAACATCAGACGGTGGTACACCACTCGTCGCAACAATATTAGGTTTTGAAAAAGAAACTCCAGTACAAGGAGGTCAGTTAATGGCCATTACTCCTGGGGAGGTAGTTACATGGGATTTCCATCCCTATGATAAGAATGATTTTTTTAAAGTGAGCGATACACCCGGAGAGAAGACCATCCAGATTGTTCTGAATAAGTATCGTGATATTGTAGAAAGTAGCTATGATAATAATATTTTCACGCAGAAAGTTGAGATGTTCAGTAAATAAATTATGGCTACGCTTTATACCGAACAATCTAAAAATGTATCTAAAACATGGCTGCTGATGACGGCGTTTTTTGTCATTATAATTCTCTTCGGCTGGTTTTTCAGCTTTTATTACGACAATCCGAATATTCTGTATTTCTTCGTAATCTTTAGCGTTTTAATGAATTTTTTTTCCTATTGGTATTCAGACAAAATTGTCCTGAAACTTGCCGGTGCTCAAGAGGCAAAGAGAGAAGAATACTTTAACCTTTACACCAGTGTTGAGAATTTGTCTATCGCCGCGGGGCTGCCGATGCCGAAAGTGTATGTGGTGAGAGATGAGGCGCCGAATGCTTTCGCGACAGGCAGAGATAAAAATCACGCTGTCGTCTGCGCGACCACGGGGCTCCTCGCGATTTTAGACAAACCCGAATTGGAAGGGGTAATAGCGCATGAGCTCTCGCATATTGGCAATCGGGATATGCTGCTTTCGACGGTTGTTGTTGTGCTTGTGGGCTTTATTACCATTATTGCGGATGTTTTTAGGCGCAATTTATTCTTTGGCAATATGGGAAGAAGCAGGGATAATGACAAAGGCGGCGGCGGTGGACTCATAATGATTATCGGGATTGTTCTATCAATTTTAGCGCCGATATCGGCTTTTTTGATTCAACTCGCGATTTCTCGGAAGCGAGAATTTCTGGCGGATGCGTCCGGAGCGCTCCTAACTCGTTATCCGGAAGGGCTTGCAAATGCGCTACGAAAAATTTCTCAATATAGCAAACCGATGGATCGCCAGGCTAGCGCTATCGCGCATCTCTACATTACTGATCCGAAAGGCTCCGGTCTAGGAAAAAAAATCACAGGTCTTTTCGCTACTCATCCGCCTGTAGAAGAGAGAATCAAGGCGCTGATTGGATAAAAATTTCTCGGCATATCTTTTTCCGGGTACGGATTTTTCGAAGCTTAAAAAATTCTGAAGTTTTCTCGCCGACGCTCGAAAAACCCCCTGCAAAAAGCAAGCCTTCTAAATTTTAATTTTTTTTGTTATACTTTCGAAATGGATATTAAGGATGTGGAAAAGCTGGCGGAGCTTGCCAGGATTGAGCTTTCGGAAGAAGAAAAAAAAGGGTTGCTCTCCGATATGGATAGCATTTTGGGCTACATAAAACAGATAGAGGAAGTAAAGATAAATGAGGAAAAAACCCTGGATAGTATCATTAATGTTTGGCGGGAGGACAAAATAGAGCCGCGCGAGTTTTCCCGCGAGTTAATTGTAGGACAATTTTCTGATACGCAGGACGGATTTCTAAAAGTGAAAAAGATTTTATGATTGATTTGAAAAATCTGACAATCGAAAAAGCGCAGGAGAGTTTATCCTCGGGAAAGTTTAGCTGCCGAGAGCTGGCGGAGGAGTATTTAAAAGTGATTGAAGAAAAAAATCCAGAGCTCAACGCATATCTGGAAGTTTATGATGATGTCCTTCTGCAGGCAGACGAAGCGCAAAAAAAGTTTCAGGATGGCACTGCCACGGCTTTGACAGGTATTCCTTTTGCAATCAAAGATAATATTTTATTTCAAGGGCATATCGTTTCGGCTGGTTCAAAAATGTTGGAAAATTATACGGCCTCTTATAGTGCCACGGTGGTAAAAGACCTAAAGGCGGTCGGCGCCATCTTG
>DATHJV010000081.1:0-11674 GCA_035489645.1 Minisyncoccota bacterium
ACAAAAGCTTGGCTGGAATCAGTCGCTCCGGAGATGATGTCGACATTGGCATTCTGCGCACGAATTGCTTCTTGTCTCAATATCGGCATCGCATAGTTATTAATACGAATTGAAGTGCCCCGGTCATTCGGGTGCCGTAAAAATTGCACATCTGCGAGTGCCCCATTATTGATAGTCGCTTTCACCTGGATTATTCCATAGTAAGCATCTGCGGGATTTCCAGTGTAAACTCCGTCGGCGTATTTTAGAACTGGCTTTGGAGTTGGGACGGGCATCGGAGTTTGAACAGGTGTTGGAGTTGGGACTGGCATCGGGGTTGGTTTACGAGGCGCAGTTTTAGTTGATGTTGATGTAGTTTGTTTGGGCCGAGGAGGTGGAGTTTGCACAATAACTGCCTGCGGGAGATTTTCTACTCCATTATTTTTTTCTGCAATGATTGAAGAGGCAGGAATTGAATTTTGATAAAAAGCATAGGCAACAGAGGCCAGAATAAGTCCCATAGATATAGAGAGTTTTTTTAAAGTTCGATTTGTATTCATTTTGTTTTAACGTATTGTTCAAAATTGCTTGTAAAAGTCGCTATGCCGGCGGAATCCACCGCGTATCCTTCAAAACCGGGCAGTTTTTCAATAAAATTAATTCCTTTTCTTCCCATCGCAAAAGCAGCCGTTGCGAAGCGATCCGCCTCAAGAATATTTGGTCCGATAACAGTGAGACTGACGACATCCAGAAGACGCTCGTGAGGAGCGCGCGGGTTATAAATATGGTCTCCGCGTACATAACTTCCGGAAGTGGCTATTCCTTTTCCTTTAACCTCCACAACTTTAATAATTTCCTTTTGATTAAAAGGATTACGAATGCCTATACTCCATTCTTTTCCTTGACCGTTTAATCCGTAAGATTGGATATCTCCTCCTGCATCAATATATAAATTTTGGTAACCCATTTTTAGCGAAAGTTGAGCGGCCTTTTCAATTGCCCAACCTTTAACAATCCCGGAAGGATCAAGCGTCCCGTCAGGCTTTTGAATGTTAAAATATCCGTCGGTATCTCGCTTAGTTTTCTCCGAGAGAGAAAAAATTTCTTCCATTTCTTGGCTATAAGAATTCGCGGCAATCTCATTGCGATTGATGCGCGTTATTTCGCTGTCATTTTTATAGGTGCTGAATTGCCTGTCAACCGCCCTAAAAAAGGAGAAGATTTCTTCAAATATTTCAGGATTGGCGTGTTTGTCAGCAATCTCAACGGCTATATGCATTCCCATTATGATTCTACTATCCTTCATGCCTATATATACACAAAGGATTTACTTTTCTTTCATCTACCTGTCTCGAGGAAATGCGTGAATACCATAGGCATATATATTATTACCGTCAATTTTGCCGGCAACATAAACTTTCTCTCCGACCCTGAATTTTGCAAGATCAAAACCGGCAGGGAAAATAACATTCCAAGTGCCGTCATCCGCGTCTTTATCATTATCATTGTGCGATAAAATCAATGAATTATTTTGAATTGAATAAACGTTGCCTCGGATTACCCCCTTGTCTTTTGCCGAATCATGAATCGATTCATAAATTCCTCCGATTATCGGTAGTTCATCCACGTCTGCTTTTTTGAGAAAAGTTAAATGGATCGGCGTAAGCGTAAAAAGAATACTTGCAAATATTGTCACGAACAGGCTATAGATAAAAATACGCACCACTGGGAGTTGATAAGCGAATTTGAAGTGGCGGAGTATCCATTCAAGAAGAAAAAATAATATTGCAGTAAAAATAATCATCACCCAGGGAAACAGGATCATGAAAGTTATAATTCCCTGAATGCCAAAACCAAGTAAAAACTGCCTTCCGCTTTCTTGAATGCTGAAAAAAACAAAGCTAAGGGAAAAAATTAACAAGAAAAAAGCCGCTATAGATATTAAACCGGCTAAAATTAATCGGACAATAAAATATATTTTGGGATACATCAAAATTTCTTTTTTATGTACCTTCTCAAGAATTCTGTTTTTAAAATCATTATTCATATTTAATATGCTCCTTCAACATTAGACGGGCCCGACGCAGCCTGATGCTGACCGTTCCGATTGGTACATGCAGAATATCCGCAATTTCTTGATAGTTCAAATCTTCAAAGTAATAAAGAATTATAGTTTCTCGGTAAATAGAGGGCAGCTTTTCGAGGCCTTTATCTAATAATACACGGATTTCCTGATTTTCTTTCTCCTTGATCGCCGGATCTTCATAAATGGGATGATTAAGCAAAGTGTCAAAGTTGAAAAATAACAACGGCTCCTTATCGATACTCCGGAGATGATTAACGAAGGCATTATGCGCAATTCTGTATATCCAAGGGGAAAATTTTCGCTCAACGTCAAAACTTTTAATATTTTTATAAACCTTGATGAATATTTCTTGGACTATATCTTCGATATTCTCTTGACTAGAAAGAAATTTCTTGCCATAACGCATTAATTTTTGAGTGTAACGATCCATCAGAATCCCAAAAGGTTCTTCTGATCCCCGTTGAATAAGAAGGACCAATTCCTCGTCAGTTTTTGTCATATGTGGCATATCCATGGAATGAATGCAATTGTATCAGAAATTGCCGTTTTATGAATACGATTAAACTTTACATTCTGCCGTTAAAATATTACTCTGCTAGATAGGGTATAAATATTGATATCACCAAACGATTCGTTTGGTGAGTTTACAGATTTTTAATTAAATGAAAGAATGATCGAAAATAATGCTATAAAATTAGGCAAATACAGACATTTTAAAGGAAAGGATTATCAATTGCTCGGCGTGGCGAAGCATTCTGAAACTCTCGACGAATTGGTTGTTTACAAAAAACTTTACGACGATTATTCTATGTGGGTGCGCCCCCTTTCCATGTTTATTGAGAATGTAGAAATAAATGGTAAAAAAGTTCCGAGGTTTGAATTTTTAAGGGAATAACTATGAAAAAAATTGTAACAACTCTTTGCATAATTCATCAACACCCCAGTGTATTGCTAGGAATGAAAAAGCGGGGATTCGGGTCTGGCCGATGGAATGGTTTTGGTGGTAAAATTGCAGATGGAGAAAGTATAGAAGATGGCGCAAAAAGAGAAGTGAAAGAAGAAGCGGGGATAGAATTAATAAATCTAGATAAAGTTGGGATTATAGATTTCGAATTTAAAGGCAATCACGAAATATTAGAGGTGCATATTTTTAAGTCGGACAATTTTTTAGGAAATCCGGCGGAGTCCGAAGAAATGAGACCACAATGGTTTCATATCGATGAAATTCCATTCATGGAAATGTGGCCGGACGATGTCCATTGGATGCCTCTATTTCTGAAGCACAAGAAATTCAAAGGCAAATTTGTTTTCGGCGAAGGGGATGTTATTTTAGAAAAAGAATTAGAAGTTGTAGAAAATTTATATGATTAAACACATATGGTTTGATTTTAGCGATACCTTGGCGCGCGTAAATATGGATGCGCATAGTAATTTGCGATACGCTACTTATGCGAAAATTGTAGGCAAGCCCATCACTCCTGAGCTTATAGCTGAATACGAGAAGTTATATGAAGAAAATAACCACAGCAATTCCGCTATTTTTAAATCTCTCGGGATGGTTGCGGGTTTCTGGTCGGGACTGGTGAATGCCATGAATCCTAAAACTTTTTATATTATCAATGACCCGAATATTCCACAAGTCTTAGAAGAATTGAGTAAAAATATTCCGGTCTCCATGTTTTCAAATATAAATCTCGGCAACATCTTGCCTGCCCTGGGCATCAACTTGAATTGGTTTACCCATCTTTTAAGTTCCAGTATGGTGGGAAGCCCAAAGCCCGCGCTGGATGGATATAAAAAAATTATTGAGCTTTCCGCTATTTCGCCGGACGAGATTCTATATGTCGGTGATGACATAGGTAAAGATGTGATCCCTGCCAAAAGTGTTGGAATTAAAGCCGGAGTTGTTTTTAAAAAGTCTGCTGAAGCGGATTATTCCTTTAAGGATTTTAAAGATATATTGGAATTTATAAAGTCTGCTAATCATTAAACCAATGTGGAAAGTTTAACCAGAAAATTAAAAACTGCATGGTGGCGGGTTAAGTCCATATGGGCAATTTATCACTACGGCAACCCATCGAAGAAGCTCAAGATTGTTGGGGTAACGGGTACCAATGGCAAAACTACGACTGCAACGCTTCTTTATAAAGTTGCAACGGAACTTGGATATAAAGCTGGGCTAGTAAGTACAGTGGAGAACATAATTGCCGATAAAAAAATTCCGGCGGATATGACGACACCGGATTCTGTCTCTTTGACTAAACTTTTCGCAGAAATGGTAGGGAAGGGTTGTGAGTATGTTTTTATGGAGGTTTCGAGTCATGCGATGGACCAAGGGCGCGTGGCGGGAATAAATTTTACGGGGGGAATTTTTACTAATTTAACGCATGACCACTTGGACTATCATAAAAATATTGATAATTATTTTGAAGCAAAAAGGAAATTTTTTATAATGCTTCCCATGAGCGCTTTTGCTTTAACCAACAATGACGATGAATATGGTGTAAAAATGCTGGAAGGAATCAAAGCGAGGAAGATATCTTATGGTTTCAATAACGAGACAGACTTTAAAGGAGAAATTGTTAAATTGGACTTTAACGGGCTTGAACTGAATTTTAATGGAAGCCAAATTAAATCAAAACTTCTGGGCAAATTCAATGCTTACAATTTGCTGGCGGTTTGGAGCGCCAGCAAATTGTTAGGGTTCAATATGCCTAAAGTAGATAAAATTTTGGAAGAAATAGAACCCCCACGCGGGCGCTTTGAACATTTCACTTCTAGAAGCGGAGTGCTTGTTATTGTTGATTACGCGCATACGCCGGATGCCTTAGGGAAAGTTTTACTGGCTGTTCGGGAAATAAAACCAAAAAATGGGAGAATTATTTCTGTTTTTGGATGCGGGGGCGATCGTGATCCATTCAAGCGTCCAAAGATGGGCAGAATCGGGGTGGCAATGTCTGATATTCCAATCTTCACATCTGATAATCCGAGAAGTGAAGATCCGAATAAGATTATCGCCGATATGATGGCGGATCTTTTACCGGAAGATTCAAAAAAAGTAAGAAATATTCCAAATAGGCGTGAGGCAATTTTGGAAGCGGTAAAATTGGCACAGAAAAACGACGTAATTCTTTGCGCCGGCAAAGGTCATGAAGACTATCAGGAAATCAACGGAGTGAAAAATCATTTTGATGATATGGAGGAACTGAAAAAAGCTTTCCAAGAAGTATAATAAAAATATGGGAGAATCTTTTGGCAATTTTATACGGAAGCAGCGGGAGAAAATAGGAACACCACCACTATATGACAAGGGAGGTGTTCGTGTTATGCGGTTTGAAGACAGTAGAAAAAGGCCCAAGTCAGAAGAATTGAAAAAAGCTTATCCGGAACTATACAATTTTTTATTAACAGGGAAACCCGCAAATAAATTTAAAGTTGGCATATTGCATCTTGATGCTAAAGGTTCTATTTCAAATGAACGAGCCGTTGCAGGAGCAACTCCCATTAATACTGTTCTTCGTTTAAAACGCTTAATTCATGCTGGACTTATAGAGATTGCAAAAGAAATGAGAGATAATCCAACCTCAGAGCTCGGTAAACTTGAATATTTAACTGCAGGCTCCATGTTTTTTAGAGCAAAGAGAGTTGCAGAGAATCTCGGGTTTGAAATTTTTGATATGGACGATGACGAGGAAATGAAATTTAAAAGCGCTTCTCATGAAAATATTAAACAAACATATAAGAAATCAAATGAATTAGGAACGACCAAAAGAGATTTGAGTAAAATTGATGAACTTGATGCAAAGGTTGGGCTTATATCGAGAGAGGCAATAATGGCGCTTTTAAAAAAATAAAACTCTTTCAACGAGTTTATGTTAATATGGCCTTATGAAGGATTTTCGAGCTTTTTTTGAGGGTAAAAAGGTGACCGTGATGGGTCTGGGGCTGCTGGGCCGCGGCGTTGGGGATGCTCTTTTTTTGGCTGAATCCGGGGCCAAGTTGACTGTTACGGATTTAAAAACAAAAGAGCAATTGAAAGAATCATTGAAAAAACTGCCAAAATTTAAAGATATTAAATATGTTTTGGGTGAACACAGATTGGAAGATTTTCAAAAGGCTGACTTAGTTTTAAAAGCTGCCGGAGTGTCATCTGATTCAATATATATAAAGGAGGCCAAAGCTAACAATATTCCGATTGAGATGAGCGCGACGCTTTTTTCTAAACTCTCCGGTCTGCCGATGGTGGCTGTCACGGGAACGCGCGGGAAGTCTACCGTTGCGCACTTGATTGCCCACATCCTTGAATTTGTCGGTAAAAAAGTGATTATGGGCGGCAATGTGCGAGGTATCTCAAATCTTCAATTATTAAAGCAAGCAAAAAATGCAGAAATAGCAGTTTTTGAATTAGATTCATGGCAACTTCAAGGGTTTGGCGATCACAAAATTTCTCCCTATATTGCGGTTTTTACGACCTTCTTTGCCGACCACATGGGTTACTACAAAGGAAACACGAAAAAATATTTTTCTGATAAGTCTCATATTTTTAAACATCAAAAAAAGGACGATTTATTGATTGTAGGTAGTCAAGCGCTACCTTTTATTAAAAAGTGGGGTGGAAAATTAGCGAGCAAAATAATTGTTTCAAAGGGGAGATTGCCTAAAGGTTGGAAATTAAATTTGCCGGGGATTCACAATGTTTACAACGCAGCACTTGCGCTAGAAACTGCTCGAGCGCTATCTATACCTGATGTAAAAATTAAAAAGGCTCTCTCAACATTCATCCCGCTTACCGGCCGGCTGCAGCTGTTGCGCGAAGTAAAGGGCATAAAAATTTATAACGACAACAGTTCGACCACGCCGGAGGCCACGATTGCCGCGCTAAAGGCATTGGGAGATAAAAATAAGCGCAAAGTAGTTTTAATAATTGGAGGGGATAATAAATTTCTGGACATGTCTCAACTTCTGCGTGAAATTCCTAAATATTGCTCAAAAGTTGTGTTGTTTAAAGAAAAAGGCACTGATCTAATCCGGGACCAAGTATTGAAATTGAGTAATATTGGCATTAATGTTTATGAAGAAGAAGGTCTTCCCGACACTGTTGGGCGCGCGTTTGATATTGCAAGGAAGGGAGAGACGATTCTGTACAGTCCTGCTTTTTCTTCTTTCGGAAAGTATTTTGAAAACGAATACGACCGAGGAGATAAGTTTATGAAAATCGTAAACAGATTAAAATAATGCAAGATTTCAATTTGAAAAAAATAAAGAAAATATTTTTCATAGGAATTGGCGGCATTGGTATTTCGGCACTGGCAAAAATGGCGCTTTCTCGGGGAATGATCGTGTCTGGCGTAAATGACGAAGAGAGCTCTAAAACACTTGATCCACTTATCGCTCTCGGTGTCCCGATACTTTTTCAAAAAGACATAAAGAATTTATCTCAACTGCCGACAACCGATCTTTATGTCTATAGCGACGCGTGGCTTCATCGTGGGCCAGAAATTATTAAGCATGCCAGAGAATCAGGCAAACCAGTGATGAGTTATTTTGAAGCACTTGGAGCTTTTGCCAAAGAATATAAGGTTATTGCAATTTCAGGCACGCATGGAAAAACAACAACGACTGCGATGGTAGCGCAAATACTAATGGATGCAGGTTTGGATCCTACCGTTATTGTCGGTTCATTTATAAAGAAATTTGATAGCAATTTTCGAAGAGGAAATAGTAGATATTTAGTGGTAGAAGCCGATGAATACAATAGACATTTTTTGAATTTCCATCCATTTATCGGAGTTATAACAAATATCGAAGCAGACCATCTGGACTACTATCATGACTTAGAGGATATAAAAAGCGCATTCAGCCAATTTCTTTCACAGAGTGAAAATAAAGTTTTAAACTATGCAAAATATTTAAAAAAAGTGCCAAAACTGTCCATACCGGGGGAACATAATCGAATGAATGCGGCTGCCGCTATGGCTGTAGCGGATATTTTAAATATTAAAAAGGAAAATGCGCAGAAGTCTCTCTCGGAATTTTCCGGTACTTGGCGCAGATTGGAAAAAAAGGAGCAGACACGGGAGGGGACTGTTGTCTATGATGATTATGCCCACCATCCGACGGAAATTAAGGCAAGTCTGCAGGCCTTAAGAGAACTTTATCCAAAAAGTAAGAAAAAGATTACGGTGATTTTCCAACCCCATTTATATAGCCGTACCAAAGCTTTATTTAATGATTTTGTTAAAAGTTTTAAAGAGGCGGATGAAGTATTTCTTCTGCCTATCTACTTTGCACGGGAAGATAAGGATGAAACTGTTTCTAGTGAAAAATTGGCGCTTGCCATAGAGGCAAACGGCCAAAAATCTCAAGCTTTTAAAGACTTTGAAACGGCTGAAAAAGCTGTGCTGGCCATGAAACTTGGTCCGAAAGATGTATTTGTGACAATGGGGGCAGGTGAGGCCTATAAAGTAGCTGACAGTGTATTCAAATTTGACACAAAATGACAACTATTTTATAATTTGACTTTTAAATGGCGGTATGATAGACTTTTCGCAAGTCCTTATATAAGCTCGCTGAATTCATTTCGGCCTGATTTTGTAAGGCCTTTTTGTTTGGAGCAAGCTTCGGATGTACGGAGTTGGCGGAGCATAACCGCCCAAATATGAAAAAAAACAATTTAATACGTTTTGTCCAATCTCTGGTTATTTTGCCCGTTGTGGCAGTCCCTATTGTGATTCCGGGATTACCTAACGCTGAAATTTCAGGGATTAATCAAAATGTATTGGTTCAAAAATTTAATAATGAAGTTTATGGCGACCTGGTGGTTAAAGACGCTGTCGACCAAAAGCTTGCGGTTCAAGAAGCCAAAGCCAAAAAAGCTGAGTCTATTGATGCCTATTTCCAGGCGCACAATATGCCCCTTGAAGGCACCGGTATGAAAATGGTTGTTGAAGCGGAAAAGAATAAACTTGATTGGCGACTAATGCCTGCGATCGCGGTGCGAGAGTCAACCGGAGGCAAGAATGCCTGCGAATATGTTTTGAATAATCCTTTCGGCTGGGGTTCCTGCAAGATTGGTTTTAAATCAACCGAAGAGGCGATTGAAACCGTGGCTCTCAATTTAGGCGGGAACAATCCAAAGACCGAGTTTCATTACGCAGGGAAAACCACGGAAGAAATACTTAATAGGTATAATCCTCCAACCATCGCGCCTAATTATGCGAAGCAAGTGATGTCTATCATGAATGAAATTGGCGTGGAAGATAAAATACCCCCAATTACTGCAACAATATAAATAAGTCAAAAATCCTTCTAAGTGGAGGATTTTTGGTTATGATATGATTAGACACATGAGTATGGACAGCTTAAACCAAAAAAAACCTGAGGATGTTAGACCTCAATTAGAAGAGATAAATGAAAAAGTTCCTGTACCTGAAGAACCTGAGCAATTCATTGAAGATCCTGCACAAGCTCAAATTATTAAAGACGAAAGGGAAAAAGTACGTTTGGATCGAATAGAGGAGTTGAGAAGAGAATTGGATGTACCCGGTTTCGGTGAACAATCAGGTGTAGATCAAACAGAAAAACATGAGGAAAAGGCAATGCTTGATTTTAAATCAGATTTAGAAACATTAGAGAAAGATCCCTCCATGAGTGTATCTGAGAAAATAGAGAAATTGTCTGAAATTTGGTTGGATTTAAGCGAGAAGTCTAGCATGATACATGTTCAGACGAAAGGATTACAAATGGATCTTTCAGATAAATTAAAGGGGGAAGGAATAGACAAAACTGAAGTTCGTCAAAGAACTGGTGTAGGAGATATGAATAAATTTTTAAAAGATGATACACCAGAAATAATAAAGGGTAAAAAAGAAATCGCTGAAATAATTAATCAACAATCTTTAATAAGGCAATTAGAAGTGGAATTAAAAAAGCCTAAAAATCAGGTAAATCTTTCCCAGGAAAGGCAAGTGAATATGGAAAGTTCTGACCGCGACAAAGAAGATATTGAAAATATTTCAGATTTGTTCCTTCACATTTATAATACTACGGACGAACTTTCAAGAACTATCAACCGCAATAAATTTCCACGAGTTTCATTCAATTTAGATGAATTAAAATTTTTAAGTTCAGGAGAAAATATAGACCAAGAAGTAATTTTTAGAGAGTTAGATAATTTATCAACATCTCTAAATGGAATTAGATTGCCGGAGGATATTAGAGATAAGATGGAATTAGAACCACACAATTTTAAAGCTGTAAGTGAGGCGTTGGAGGAACTTAACAGTAAACTTTTTTCACTTCAAAGATATTTTGAAGGAACTCAATCTCAAGAGATTAAAGATCTTTCTATAAAAGAAATTAATAAGGTGCGTACTAAAATTAGAAGAAAGATAGATGGTTTTAATGATGCACGCAACGCTCTACAGAGAATTAGAGATAGATACTAACATCTATTTACTCTAGGTATACCAAAGTCATTTTCTGGTCCTTTGGCTCAAAGAGGGTAATTTGGAAATTGTAATTCTTTCCGAGTTCCAGTTTTTCACGCAGTTTGCTCTCGGAAGGAAAGGTGGAATTGTGTACCAGTCCGGCCACGCCTTCTTTGATTGAGACGAGCGCGCCGTGCTTGTTATATTTTATCACGACCCCTTTAATAATGTCGCCTTTTTTAAGTTTTCCTTCGAATTCTTTCCATGGATTTTCTTTGAGAGCCTTGATTGATAGCGATATTTTGCCGTCCTTTATTTCAATCACTCTAGCGCGGATTTTGTCTCCTATTTTAAACATGGCGCGGGGGTTTTCTACGAGCCCCCAATCAAGCTCGGAGATATGAACCAGACCTTCCAGGCCCTCGGATAGTTTAACAAAGACTCCGAAATCAACCAGCCCCGCTACCGTGCAATCCAAATCTTCCCCGACATGATATTTTCTCAAAATTTCTTTTTTCTCTTCTGGATTATTATCTTTCTCGGAAAAAATTAACTTATTTTCTTTTGGCATTGTCGAAATTATCATTACCGAAATTTGTTGTCCGACCAATTTCTTAAGTTCTTTGAGAATTTTATCTTTATCGGAGTCCAGAACTCTGGGATAATGATCGGCTTTAAGTTGGCTGGCGGGCAAGAATCCCTGGATGCCCTGCCACTCCAAGATCAGCCCGCCTTTATTGGCGTCAATTATTTTTAAGCTCATGACAGTTTTATCCTTGATGGCTTTTTCGGCCTCATTCCAGGCGAGGGCCTGCTTTGCTTCTTTTAGAGAAAGTTCGATATAGCCGTCGTCATTTTCTATCTCAACGACTTTTGCCTTGATGATATCTCCGGGACTTATTTTTTTTATAATATCTTTTGCATTAATAAATTCGCGACCGTAAATAATGCCGGTTCCGTACGGCGCCAGGTCGACGTAGACGGATGATTTCTCCACGCTAATAACCGCGCCTTCTACCAGAGAATCAACTTCTGGCTTATTCACGCTGCGGGAGAGAATAGAATTTAGCACTAAATTTTCTTTAATATTCTCGTCGGCATCTATTATATCTTCATTCCTAATCATAAATTTAACAAAAAATCCGCCCAATAAAATAATTGCGCGGACATAAGGCTTAGG
>DATHJV010000082.1:0-3232 GCA_035489645.1 Minisyncoccota bacterium
CGATGGAATAATATTTTGTTCCCTTATTTGATGCGAAAAAATTTTTTCCATTTAAATTTTGAATCGTAGCGGAAGTTTTGATAATCTTTTCATTTTGGGACAATATGGGACTGGCACTTTGATTTTCCGTTTGATTCAGATTTTGGCTTGGATAATCTATTTTTATGTTTCCTGAGTCATTATCTTTAGATAATCTACCGAGTTCAAATGAGCCTAAGCCCACCAAAATAACAATAATAACTATCAAAATATCTTGCCCCTTCTCGTTACCCAAAAATTGCTTGATTTTTTCCATGAAATTGTTTACACTCTATCACACATATGGCCCATAGAAAAGCCGGCGGGACCGCCAAAAACTTAAGAGACTCTAATGCGAAATACCTCGGTATTAAGCTCTCGGACGGGCAACACGCTAAGTCCGGCAGTATTATCGTCCGCCAGAGAGGCACAGTTATTGTGGCAGGGACAAATGTGGGTTTAGGTAAAGATCATACCCTCTTTGCTCTCAAAGAAGGCACGGTCAAATTTGGTTCCAGGCGCAAGACTTCCTTTAACAGGACAAGTGCGGTAAAAAAAGTAGTTAGTGTAATCTGAGAGCCATTCATTTACTTTTTTCCGAAGGTGATATAATATACTTGAGAACACTTCTGATTCTTGTTCTCCCACGCTCTTGAGCTCAATCTAGCTGGAAGTTTTACCTTTCATTATAAATTCCTTCCTAGTGTGCTCAAAGGTCATAGGCCTACTTGACTAGTCTCCCGGCTTGCGAGTTAGGCATTCCGCTCTGGATATAAATACTTCTTCTTATCTCACATCTTTGAGTTTTGACTAGAAACTAGAACTGGTGTCGCGCTTTTTTAAGATTTAAGCCTCACAATTCAATTCTTTCTTCTCAGGACCAAAGGTCATCGCCCCACTTGTCCAGCGAGTGGGGCCCTCTTTTTTATATGTTCTCAACAATCAGATGGAAAGAAGATTTCCTACCTTTAATAAGTATTGGAATTTCAAACTCTCCTATTTCCTTGATCGGTTTTTCTAAGACAATAAATTCTTCGCCAATCTCCGCGTGATGTTGTTTCAGCATGGCGGCGGTAATTTCCTTTTTATGAATAGCGGAAAAAAGATGTCCCTTTTCATTCGCTTTGCCTCCAATTTTTACGAGTTTGTCTTTAATTTCGTCTAAATTTTTTAAAAGCAAACTCTCCTGCACTTCCCTCTCCAGTACAATTTCCCTCTTGAGCATTTCAAGTTCTGCTGTCGCTTTAGTCGTGGCCGTTTGCGCGAGTTTCCTCGGCAATAAGAAATTTACCGCATAACCGTCACTTACCTCTTTTATGTCGTATTTTTTGCCCACTCTCGGTACATCCCGTAAGAATATTACTCGCATCCCGGTACTTAAATCTATTAATAATTTTTTTATGTCACAAAATCAAAAATTCAGCACGGACTGACATTTTTATTGCCAATTGTTCAGCAACTCCACGGCTTTATCCAATTGCGGATCTTTTTTTCTATCTAAATCTTTTTTTGTCAGAACGATCGGATAATCCGGGGTTAGCCCTTTATCTGAAATGGAGTTTCCTTTTGGAGTTAGCCATTTGGCCACCGTAATCTTCAAAAGAGTGTCCGGGGTAATTTTAATCGCTTCCTGTACAGATCCCTTGCCAAAACTTTTGTCGCCCACTAGTTTTGCGCGGCCATAGTCTTGTAAGGCGCCCGCCACAATTTCCGACGCCGAAGCGGATCCGCCGTCAATAAGGATTATAAATTTCAAATTGTCATCAAACACATTATATCCCCTGCTTCTGAATATTTCCGGCTTCTTATCAGTGCCATAATCTTCAGAAACGATAGTTTTTCCTTCTGGCAAGAACCAGCTTGACATATCGACAGCTGCGTCTAAATATCCGCCCGGATTTCCGCGCAAGTCCAGTATTAATTTATCGGATCCAGATTCGGAAAAACTTTTAATCGCATTACGGAAAAGTCTGGCTGAATCGGCCGAAAAACTATAAAGTTTAATAACAAAAATTCTATCGGGTCTTAATTCTGTATCCAGGGTCGGTATATTAATGATGTCCCGCACTATTTTTACCTCTATCGGTTCTTGATTCTCTTCTCGGAGTATGGTGAGCGTGACGGTTGTGCCTTTCTCTCCCCTGATTAATTTGATCGCTTCATCAATATTTAATCCAGAAGTAACTTTCTTATCGATCTTTAGAATCTTATCGCCCGGCTGAATTTTCGCTCTATAAGCTGGGGTGTCTTTAAGAGGGGCGATGACCGTGAGAATCTTGTCTTTAATGCCAACTTCCATGCCAATTCCCGTGAAATTACCAGCTATTTCATCTTCAAAAGCTTTAGCCTCATCCGGGGAAAAGAATACGCTGTACGGATCATCGAGGGAGTTTACGAGGCCCGAGATAGCCCCATATACTCTTTTCTGGTCAGTCGTTTTGTCAGCTTCCGGATACTTTTCGTTAATCGTATTCCAGACTTTCCAAAAAGGGGCGAAGTCTGCGTCTGTTGTGACTTGTGTTTCTTTATTAGTGAGAGGCACTTTCTCGATCGAGGGTATATTATTGGCCCCCACTCGAATACCCCCAAAGAAAGCGCTCAGAACAGCCAGAATAATTATTAAATTTTTTGTACTACTTGAGATTTTTTTCATCAAAGTTTGCTGTCTTTATAAAATTAATTCCTACGCTTCTCCTTCTTTAAAAAATTTATTTTCCGAGAAATTATCAAAAATTTTCTCTTCTTTTATTTCCTTTATTTTAGACTCCTTGTATAGCTTAAAGCTCAGATAAATAAGCGAGAGTCCGGTAAGATTCATCAATATATCTTTCCAAGAATATGGAAAACCTAAATATGGAAGGACAGTCACCCAAATGCCTAAAATCAGAAGTATATATGCTTTACGCATCGCTCCATTGTATCAGAAATGTGCAGGCATATGCAAGCGTTTATGCATCTGGTCGCTATTTGAAATACTCGGGAGCGTTGACAGACATCCAGTCTAAAAGCTGCCGCATTATCGAAGATGCGCCCTCGCTGTTTGTGGCAGGACCGGCTTCCATAATAATCGCAAAAGCGTATTTTGGCTCTTCGTATGGGAAAAAGCCAATAATCCAGGAGTTTACTTTATTTTTAGCGACTCCAAGCTGAGCCGTACCGGTTTTGACTGCCATTTCCACGTATGGCACGTTTAGCGATGTGGCTGTACCCCCCG
>DATHJV010000083.1:0-2329 GCA_035489645.1 Minisyncoccota bacterium
CTTCTTCAGTCATTTTGGTACTTTGCATAATTCCAGTTGTTTCAACAACTTTTAAGAGCAAATCCCGACTCAACTGCACCATACTTGTTTCGTCAATATGTTTCTGCGTATCTTTTTCGTATTTTACAATTTTATTCATTTCTTTTTTACTTGGTTAATAATTGCCGACCTTTATTCTTCACTTCAGAAGCTGCACTGCACTTTTCTGTGCCATACCGCACCGCACTTCGCTATACCATACCTCAAAAGCATTACTTTACTGGACTAAAACTTATCACTTCAAACCTGCCGAATTTTGGTCGCCACGCTCCGATTCCGACATAGAGCCCTGCGTATTCCAAGATTGCTTTTAACATTTCAGGCGATATTCTTTCGTCTTGTAGTAAATCAATCGTGAAACTTAGACTCCACTTTGGAAAACAAGGTCTGCAAACCCAGACCGCACCCCCTGTGGATTTATTTCTACCCCACCGTCCATCTAATTCTGGCTTTTGATTCTCGTGAACAATTTCCACGGGGTCTTTAATTAAACCGCCCTTCACTACGTCTTTGTAAGATTTTTTGCCTTCCATTTTGAAAGTTGTGGCGGCTTTTACTAACGAAGCTTCAATCATTTCGCTCGGTTGCATGAACTTTCCACTTGCAGTCTTGTAAGAATGCATATCAAACTGTTCTTTGTCTGTTAAGTCTTTTACTTTCGCTTTTGGACTAGATTTTCTTTTTAGTATTTCTTGTTCTTCTTTTGGCGTAGGATGCTTCGCTTGTAATAGCGGAGCGATTCCTGCGATTTTGACTTTGAATTTCATATATTTTTTTTAATTAACTGAATAATTCTCTCAACTTGCGGAAATACGACCATCTTTGCATGTTGAGAGGGTATGCGAGAAGCTGCAACTCATACAAGTCCAGTTGCATTTCTCCGACGAGCCCTCTTTCTTCGCTGTTCTTTAAGAGAAGTTTCATAATTTCATTGTCCATTTTAATTTTTTAATTGCTGATAATTTTTTCTTGCGTCTATCGAATATCGCTTACAGGTTTTTTGAAAACCTAGATTGTGTTTTTTGAGCCCGAGATTTCCCCGTCGTCCGTAAATTCATTCCCGCCTGTAAATGGCTCGGGAATTTCAAGGTCGGCGGGTTCAATATCGGGTGCGTCTATTGAATTTCGCAGATAGCTTTTATACATTTTTGGATTGTGTTTTTTAGTCCGTTTCTCTTGTTTTTAAGGTTATGTTCTCTACCGACCCAGAAAACATAATGTTGGCAACAAAAAAAACCGACCAATTTGCTATTTTAATTGTATCGGCTTTTTTCTTTTTGGCTTTTAGTTATTATGTTTTATATCTCTCCAGCAATCTTCACAATATCCCTCTTTATTAAGATTGACTGCCTGTATATAATTACAACGCTTACATAAAACAATTTCGCCTTTTTGACTTTTGCCTTTTTGCTCTTGATAAACTATTCCATTTCCTATTTTTGATATTGTTAGCCCGCCAAGCGTGTAATAGATAAGATATTCATACTTATTGCCTCTTGATAAGTCAATATGTATATATTCGTTATCGCCTACGCCATCTCGCTTGCCTTTAGTATTTTTTATTGTTGCGTATAGTTTCATAGTTCTAATTCGCAGTTATCGCATAAATGAGCATTTATGTCGCCTATTTCTTCGTAATCAACTGGACTTTTACTATAATTTCCTCTACTGCTAATAGTCCAAGTTATCAAACTTTCCTGTATGTTTCGTGTTGCCAAGTTTCCGCAAGTGTCAAAGTTATCACATACAAGCAAGCCCTTTGCTTCCAATTCTTCCTGTGTTAGTTTCTTTTTCATTTAATTTTCAACGAACGAGCGAATAGCATACTCGCTGAAGTAAATCGTTATTGTTAATCTACTCCATAAGCGAGCCCGTGAGCCCGCCTAGCAATAGACTAATAACCCAAGCTCAAAGTTATTACGCTTTTGCTATTTATCGGTACACTTTCGCCTTGTTTATCGTCATCACTTGTAAGCGAGTAGCCGTTAATTCCTTTGCGACCTTTTTCTTTTTTGATTTGGCAATAAACTTATCGTAGTGCTTTTGCATATTCGCCTCCATTCTCTTTGTTAGTCCAGTATCATTTCCATAATCTTTTGTTTTCATATTTTTATATTATTGCGTTCTCCTCAAACTCTGCTCGTAAATCAAACTTGTCTGCTAATTTTGTAAAGATACCTTGCCAGTCTGCGAGTTCTCCGTAAGATAAACTCTGCTCACTCGCCCATTTCTGCCAGTCAATAGCATATTGCCTAGCTTCGTCTTTTGTGTTTATTTCTTGTAGTTTCAT
>DATHJV010000084.1:0-3824 GCA_035489645.1 Minisyncoccota bacterium
ATTATTCTATCGATTGTCTGGGAAGCATTATTGGTATGCAGGGTTGAAAGCACCAGATGCCCGGTTTCCGCCGCCGTTACCGCCGTGGCGATAGTTTCCGGCGTGCGCATTTCGCCGACCATTATCACATTCACATCTTCACGAAAAACTGATTTGAGAGCTATATGAAAATCGCGAGTGTCAATGCCGACTTCACGCTGATTAATTATAGATTTATTGGGAATATAGACATGCTCAATCGGATCTTCGATAGTGATGATGTTGCGCGCCTGTTCATTATTAATTAAATCAATCATTGCCGAGAGAGTAGTCGATTTTCCTTGGCCAACCGGGCCAACACACAAGAAAAATCCTTGTTTCTTGCGCGCTAATTCGGAAATAATGGGGGGTAAATGTAACTCCGCAAGAGTCTTTACCTTTGGTATCAATCGAAAAACTATGTTCACCAGACCTTTCTGAAAAAAAGCATTACAACGCAGCCGTGCCTCTCCGCGGAAATCGTAAGCGAAATCCGCTTCCTGCTTCTCCATAAATTTATCAATCTTAATCTTGGGCAATAGTTCGCCCAAGACTCCCATGACATCCGCGTTGGTGAAAACCGGATGCTTTACCAGAAAGATCAGCTCCCCAACCACGCGAATGACCGGCACCCGTCCTGAACCTAAATGTAAATCTGATCCGCCCTCGCGAATAACCGTTAAAACAAGTTCTTCAAGTTTCTGTTTGTAATCCATCATCATTTATTTTTGAACTACACCCCTCTTCACTAAAATATTTGATACTTGATTGATCACCTCTACCGGAGTGGAATTCGCCTTTATAATATAACCCGCTACTCCGAGGCTATTGCCCCGGTCAATATCCGACTGCTGGCTTTTGTTGGATAAAATTATTTTAATAGAATTTAGAGCCAACTTATCAGCGATTATTTTTTCCAACATTTGAAAACCATCCATCTCCGGCATAATTATATCGATTAAAATAACATCGGGATTAAGTCCGCTTTTGAGTTTCTCGATAGCTTGCGCGCCCGAGACCACCGTATGAACTTCAAAGTTATTTTGACTAAATTTGAGCGCATACATATCCAAAAGAAAGCTGTCGTCATCAACTATTAAAATTTTTTTCTTCTCGTTTTCCATGCTGTAATTATACTATAAAATAACTATTAATTAAACGCCCTGTGGACAACCTTACATTCACACTTTTTTTTAATTGTTCCAAAGGCCCCTTTGGAACGCCCAAAAAAATAAGCGTGCGGATGGATTCATTCACTTTCGTTGCCAAAATTATACACTTCCGTGAAAGGAATAATGCCATCCAGGGATTTAAGCATCGCATCTTCTTTCATCATAAGCATACCACGTTTACGGGCTACTCTGTAGATTTCTCCGTTAGTAGGAGTTTTTAATATCACGTTCTGCATTTCTTTATCAACCTTAAACATCTCATAAACTGCCACGCGGCCCCGAGTGCCGGAAGGACATTCGCTCGAAGGAACCGTGTCATACATCTCGCCTTTTCCGTCAATTTCCTTCTTAAATTCATCCGGCAAGTCTTTCATTTGATCCTCGATTTGCAATTTAATACTTGGGTCCATCGGCACGCGTTTGCGTGAACTTGGACAAGTCATCCGGGCAAGGCGCTGCGCGATGGAGAGAATTAAGGTCGGTGCGATCAAATACGGATCTACGCCCATATCAACCAATCTAGGCACGGCGCCAATGGCATTGTTCGTATGAAGCGTCGAAAGGACAAGATGCCCGGTTAGAGCGGCCTGAACGGCGAGTTGGGCTGTTTCTTTATCTCGTATTTCTCCAACCATAATTATATCCGGGTCCTGACGCAAAATGGAACGGAGTCCCGAAGCAAAGGTATATCCGATTTCCGGCATCATCTGCGACTGGTTAATGTCCGGCATATGGTACTCTACTGGATCCTCCAATGACACAATGTTACTTTTTTCCCTATCTAGTTCGTTCATCATCGAATACAGAGTCGTAGATTTTCCTGACCCCGTCGGACCAGTGATTAAAACAAGCCCATATGGCTGTTTTAGCGCTTCCCTAACCATTTTAAGATTTGTTTCCGACAGGCCCAACTGGTCCAGGGGTTTGACTCCTCGCTCGGAGTCCAGTATACGCATAACAACCTTTTCGCCATAATATGTCGGCATAGTGGAAACACGAAAATCAATCTTGCGTCCGTCAATGCTGGCGCTGAAACTTCCATCCTGCGGTTTTCTTTTTTCATCCAACCGCAGTTTAGCCAGAATTTTTATACGCGCCACTATTCCGCTGAAAATATTGGGTGGCATAACTATGCTGGTATGCAACGTTCCATCTACCCGAAAACGCACCTTTACTTTATCGCCTGTATACTCAATATGGATGTCCGAAGCGCCTCCTTCCAAGGCATTCCGCAGGATAACAACGACAATTTTTATAACCGGCGCATCCTCGACTATTTTTGCTTCAACGCCCGGCTTTGTTGCTTTAATCTCTTTGTTTAAAGTTTCCTCATTTATGCTTTTTATTGCATCTTCATCTAATTCAGAAAGAGCCTCTTTTACCTGAGTGCCCAGACCCTTATAAGAATCCATTATGCCTTCATAATCACTTTTAGATATGAGATATATCTTGAATGGGATACCCAGCTTGGCGGAAATAAATTGTAAGGCATCCATCGCCTGTATATTTTCCGGATTCGTGACCCCCACTTCCAATACTCCCTCGGAAAGTGCAATCGGTGCAAAGTGATAATGGTTGGCTGAATCTTCTGAAATATATTTCAAGGCTTCAAAAGATGAATCTTGCTTATTCACCTTCCTCACCGGCATCGCAAAATATTTTCCTTTTATTTCAAGAATTTTTTCCTCGGTTATTCCAGATTCTATTAAAGCTTCGTCGATATCTCCCCCGAATTTCTCATCCGCGCGGCTTTTAATCTCACCGATTTGGCTCTTCTTAATTACGTCTTCTTTTACTAACTCTTCTAAAAAACTCATCCCGTTAGTGAAATTTCAAATTGTTCTTTATTGATTTATAAAAACAACTTAAAACTTTATTATTAGTAATCATGCATCAATTTTTAACCTTATTCTGTGGAAGAACAAATCAATAATTTTAAATTCTACTGCTGGACTCATAATTGCTCAATTCTAGGGGGTAGTGACACAAGTATTCGTCGTGGTATTTAAGACCTTGGGCAATACGCAGGTTAGCGGGGTGACACAAGTATTCGTTGTAGGATTTAATACTTGCGGTAATGTGCAGGTTAGCGGGGTTGTGTCTACATCATCGAAGCCGATCCGAGCGAATGGATTCACCCTGCCTTCATTTCCGTCCGGCGTAAGTGTAATGCTGGAATCGTGCAAACTAATAAACGCATTATCAGAAAAAATAGTACTATTTAGTTTTATATTTCTAACATTCAAAAGCAGGTTCAGAAAATCCTGAGCCTCCGTCGCATTCGTGTCTCCGGTCGCGAGATTTGGGACTGCTGGAGTTCCAGAAGAAGAAACTAAGGTGGCCGAATCTTGGGGCGATGGTTTTATAAAGAAAATATAAATTGCGGCAATGGCTGCTCCGATGACGAGGAATATTATAATGTTTTTTATTTTTGGCATCTTAATTTTTCAACCAATAAGTCTTAATTTTAAAATCATATTTATAGGATTCAGCAGCAGGAGAACTGGCAGTCCCGCCGGGTCCACTCGTGTCCGAAGAAAACTGTATTGAAGATATATCTACAATGCGAAGATTGCTCTCAAGATCTCTCATAAAATTAAGGAAATTACTATAAGTGCCAGTCGTAGAAAACGA
>DATHJV010000085.1:0-13048 GCA_035489645.1 Minisyncoccota bacterium
CTGAACATCCTCCCGCGGTATCATCGGAAGGTACTCCTGCATTTGTTCCACTTCCTGAGACAGTTATAGTGTCTGAAACAGCCGAGGATACCCCTCCACTACCGCTCTTAAACTTAGCATAAACTGTCTTGACTCCATCTCCGGACGTAAGCGTCCAAGATTTGCTGGTCGCAAGGCTCATCCAAGATGCTCCTGAAAACCCAGAGTTATTTGAGATAAGCATCTGGGTAGCTCCTGTAGCCGCAAGCGTCAAAGAGACATCCAGTGAAGAAGTCGTCACTGCTCCAGCATTGATGCTGATGGAAGCGCTCGTTGGAGGATTGGTACCTTCATCTCCCCCATTCTGGTCATTAGTTAAGACAGAATAATTTGCCGAACTTATAGTACCGGCAGGCGCATTGCCATTCTTATCCTGCCAGCTCGTTGCGACAGAAATTACATTGGTTGCATCAGTGGTATCAGCAGTAGGCGTAAAGGTGGCTAGTTGAACAAGCGGATTGGAACTATCGATCGTCCCCAACGTACCATTTTGTACTGTGACATCGTTTGCGTCAAACCCTGCCGTCTCTTCAGAGAAAACAAAAGAGACGAGAGCTGTTTGATTTTTAGTCAGAGAGTCATCGGAAAGCCCGATAGTAAGCGTCGGAGCCTGGCCATCGGCGATGGCGATGGAATCAGTTTGCGAAACAACTGTGTTAGTGTCACCGTTCATATCAGTCACGGCCGATGCATCGGCATACAGACCCTCTGTTGCGGAATACATTTTTGCTTTATTGCTAAAAGAAGTGCCGGTAAAAGTCAAAGTGACTGTCCAAGATGTGCCAGCCGATGTGACGGCCGCATTTGATGGCGTAAGAGGAGTCATTCCACCACCTCCTACATCAATGTGCCATTTTGTGGCATCTACAGATGCCAAGTTCCCTCCGGGATCGGCAAACTTCACCAATACTGTATTGGATGAATTTATTTTTGCGCTATCAATGTTAATGTTCGCCGCCGCCCTCGCCTCACTTCCTGCAAAGATGCTAAAGAACACAACGGAAGCTAACAAAGCTATACCTAAGGAAATAACTTTTTTTATTTTGTTCATATATTTTTTTACTCAATAATTAATTAATAAATAAAAGACTGCCTACCCCACATTGTAACATATTGATAATTCTAGTAAAGATTCTCAAGCACCTCTACGTATTCTTGTTTATTTGCCCCCGAAACCTTATAGTAATGAGATGAAAAACGGAGCCCGCACATTGCTTTTGCTCTTTGGCGACATCCTTCTCTTGGGAGCGGCATTTGCGATAATGCTCTATATTTACGTTTCCTCCCACAATGGATCATTCAAAAATACCGCCTTGCCTCATATCTTTCCTTTTTCTATTCTTGGCTTGATCTGGATTGTAATTTTCTTCGTATTTAATCTCTACGACAGAGAAGTCAGCCGGCTTACTATTCCGCACTTGCGGCAAATATTTACAGCTTTTATCACAGCATTGATGGTTGGCATAATTTTCTTTTACACTATTCCTTTTTTCCAGATTGCGCCTAAAACCAACCTGCTCATTTTCGGCGGAATCGCTTTTATATTTTTTATTGCCTGGCGGAGGATTTTTTACAATATTTTCTCGTCGCATTTCAGAAAAAAAGTTGTCTTTATTGTGGGCGGAAGAAACAACCAGCCTCAAGTAAACGACCTAGTCCAATATATTACAGCTCATCCTCAATCCGGGTTTATCGTTTCGGGAATTTATGATTTATTGAAGCAATTCAAGGAAAGTAGCAGAGGTGACATCTCACGGGTTTTTATCGTTTCAAAAGAAACTTGGCGGGATTCGGAAAATTTCAAAAGATTGTATGATACAAAGAACGAAGTGCTAGATTTAGCCTACGCCTACGAAGATATCATGGGCCGGATTCCAATCGAAGCCATTGACGAAGGCTGGTTTATGCACAATGTCCGTTCGCATAAGAAAAAAATTTATGATTTTGAAAAAAGAGTCCTAAGTATTATTATTGCCGCATTGATTCTCGTTATAACTTCCCCGTTTTTTGCAATTATTGCCCTTTTGGTAAAATTTAATGACGGCGGACCCGTCCTGTATTCACAAACCCGAGTCGGTAAAAATGGAAAAAATTTTAGACTATACAAATTCCGCTCCATGAAAGTTGATGCTGAAAAAAACGGGCCGGAGTGGTCCACAAAGGAAGACCTGCGCATCACTCCGGTCGGAAGGATTTTAAGAAAGCTTCACATCGACGAATTGCCCCAGATGTTCAACATCTTTAAAGGCGACATCGACTTGGTCGGCCCCCGCCCCGAGCGTCCGGAATTTGTTCTTCAACTGGAAAAAGAAATTCCCTTTTATCACCTTCGCCACATAATCACTCCGGGCTTCACCGGCTGGGCACAGATAAAATTCCGCTATGCCGGCAGTGTCATAGATTCAAAAGACAAATTCGAATACGATCTTTATTACCTAAAAAACAGAAACACTTTCATGGATCTCGGCATCTTGCTCAGAACTCTTCAGATAATTTTTACTCATTAAATCGTTTTTGAGCTATCCCACCATTCTCGAACGAGGATGATAAAGATTCCAAAAATTAAGCCAAATATTCCGGCTAAAATAATGATGGTGGGGAGCCTCGGACTGGAGGGGGCGGAGGAGTCAGTCGGCGCTTTTATTATTTGTGTATCAACTGTGCCATACAGGGCCTTGCGGTCTGCATTTATACGGTCCTGCAGAGAATCAATCCTGCTCTGGATAGAATTCATTATTAGGAATTGAGCTGATTCGGTCATGCCTGTAGAATTCAGTCCCTTTCCAAATGCATTCTCCGCAATCTGTTGTCTCTTTGTAAATTGCGCAATTTCTTTCTCCAAAAAGTCGCGCCTCTCTGATATTGTTATCTGGTGGTCTTTAATTATACCAGTTGAGAGCGCATTCAAAATTTCTTTTCCATTATCGATATTTTGAACATCCGCGCTTATGCGAATGAGTTCTGTATTGTCAATATATTTTGCATTTATTTCTGGTAACTGGCGTACACTGACGTTGAGCTGCAAAGCGACAGAATCAGAGTATGTCCTGTCATTTATTTTTTCAACAATTTGTGCCGGCAATTCAACGTTTTGACCCTCTATCTGCCCTATTTGGATTACTGTTTCAACAGTAAAAATTCTTGGGCCGATTTGGCTCACTATTCCTACTGCCCCAATTGTCACCAATATAATTCCAAGCAAAAAAAACTTCCTTCGGAGCAAAATCCTTATGTAATTAATGAGTTTAAAGGAGTCGTGGCTGCCCTCGCTCTTGTATTCCATATTCATATTCGCCATTGTAGCATAAGCAAAAAATTATTGTTCAATATTAAAACCGGCACTCTGCGCATCGTTATAGAACATTTTAACTGTGTCTAGAGAATATTTATCTAAATCATAACCAACAAGTGATAATTTTTTCAAAATATCATTCGTCACAGTTATAATATGACAGCCAATTTCATCGGCTTGAAAAATATTAAACAGCTCTCTCGGACTTGCCCAAATCAATTCGGCTTTCGGGTTATTTTTTAATAATTTTACTGCATCACTCATCAGTGGTACCGGATCACGACCCGTATCGGCTATCCGTCCAGCAAAAACTGAAATATAACTTGGAACATTAGTACTAAGCACGGCCAATACATCACGCACTTGTGCCAAAGTCATAATGGCTGTTACATTGAGTTTCACGTTCCTTGAAACAAGTTTTTTGATTAGCGGACAGGACGATACTTGTTTTGTATTGGTAATGGGGATTTTAACATAAACATTATCTCCCCAACTCGCAATTTTTAAAGCTTGGCGTTCCATCTCATCGAAATCATCTGAAAATACTTCAAAAGAAATCGGTTTATCTTTAATGATAGACAAAACATCTTTGGTGAAAGCGCCATAATCTTTAATTCCTGCCTTATTCATTAAAGTTGGATTAGTAGTTAAACCTTTAATAAAAGATTTTTTATAC
The DNA here is from genome assembly GCA_035489645.1 of Minisyncoccota bacterium. Taxonomy (GTDB): domain Bacteria; phylum Patescibacteriota; class Minisyncoccia; order Phycocordibacterales; family UBA9973; genus UBA9973. Next base: position 4,008 of record DATHJV010000085.1, read on the forward strand.
ATTTCCAGCATTCCGGCTTTATCTGCGCCATCAGCAAAAATTTTTACTCTCAAATCATTTACGGTTTTCATTTTTGTTATTCAAAATTAAATTAGCGGATTCTAATAAATTATTTACTGAATAATTCGGGTAGCTATGGCCCCTTTTTTTTCTTGACTGTTCATTTAATATCATAATTGTCCCTACCCCGGCATTGTTACCACATTCGATATCAGAATCTTGATCACCAATCATCCAAGAATTTCTCAAATCAAGATCATAATCTTCTTTCGCCTTATTTAAAAAAAATGTTTTTGGCTTCCGGCAATCACATTCAAAAGAATACTCAGAAACGACACCTTTTGGATGATGATAACAATAATAATATTCTCTAATATTTATACCATAATCTTCAATTTTTTTTTGTAATCTTTGGTGTATTTCTTTTATTTTTTCCAGTGTAGTTTTTCCTTTAGTGAAACTGGGTTGATTAGAAACTACAAATAAATAGTATCCGCTATCTTCCAGTCTTTTCATCGGTTCAAGCGTATCTGATATTATCTCTAAATCGCTAGGATCATGCGGGGATTCATATTCATTGGTTTTATGATTAAAAACTAACTTATTAATAACTCCATCTCTATCTAAAAAAATTGCCTTTTTCATTTATTTTTTAGTGATTCCCATTTAGCTTCCTGTACTTTTAAGGTTGGATGCGAGACTAAAATATGCCAGACGACCGCATGAAAAGATTCAGTAAGTGGTGTCACCATGTCTCCGTTGACTGTAGGAATAATGATTGCCACATCTGCAACTTTTGCCGTATATCCCCCATCCTTACCAACAATACCGAATATTTTTGAACCTATCTTTTTTGCATACTTTAAGGCCACTACAATATTCGTGCTAATATTTTTTTCCTCGTTTCCCCCGCCAACAGAAATTATAAAAACACAGTCTTTGGAATTTAGCCTGCTTCCTTTTAACCAATTCACAAAAACAGAATCCCATCCGTCATCATTTGTGCGAGCGGTAAGTTCGGAAACATTATCAGTAGGAGCGTAAGATTCAATCCCGACTAATTTTCGAAAATCATTTACTGCATGACCAGCATTACCGGCACTCCCACCGACTCCCAGGATAAATAATCTTCCATTATTATTCCTGACTGCTAAAATCATTTCGGCAGCCTTTTCTATTAATTTTCTATCTAAGGTCTTTGCGATTTGTTCTACGCTATATAAGTACGAATCTATATAATCGATATTTTTCATACATTTTCCATTATTTAATATATTTTTTAAATTCTTCAATACCGCTAAAAGAACCTATTTCATAGAACCTTTTTTTTACCTCATAGCCAAGAAGTTCTCCTTTTTCAGCCAAATCTTTATACAAATTCGCCAAATCAAACGTCTTATTTTTTTTCAAACCATCATAACATTTTTTATTCATAATGCCCAGCCCGTAATCTATGAATTCCATTTCCGAAACAATATCATTTTTATCATATTTGATAATTTTCCTATTTTTAAAAACAACATTGCTTCTATCCCATCTATTGTTATTTTTCATGACAGTCATTAAGGCTCGTTTATTATTACTTTCAAAATAATCTGATACTGCTTTAAAATCTATGGGCAAATATGAATCACCATACATTATAAAAAAATTTTCTGATAACAAATTCAAGGCCTTTTTTATTGCTCCTGCCGTACCCAACAACTTCTCACCATCATAAGAATACTTCACATTGACACCGAATTTTTTACCATCGCCTACAAACTTTTCAATTTTCTCACCTTGAAAACCGACACAAATAACAACATCTACGATACCTTGTTTTTTTAATAAGGCTAACTGATATTCTATAAATGGTTTTCCATTTATATCTATTAGCGCCTTGGGAGTCGAAAGATTATAGGGGCGGAGTCTGGTGGCCAAACCCCCGGATAACAATACTAAATTGGTAATCATTTTAGAATATTATTTTCGTACCTTCAAAATCAAATTTAAATCTTACTTCCTCTAGCCCTTCTTTCATTAAAGTGTGGCGCAATTTGGTTTTATCTTCTGCGTAAAACATTAAGAAACCGCCGCCGCCGGCACCGATTAATTTACCACCTACGGCTCCATTTTTTATTGCCAGATTATACCATTCATCTATTTTTGGATTTGACATATTCCCCGATCTCTTTTTTTTATGTTCCCAATGAATATTCATAATTTCACCAAACTTATGTAAATCTCCTTTTTCTAAAGCAATTTTACTCTTTAATCCTAATTCTTTTACAAAATCTAAATTGGCTATCATATCTTCATCATTAATTTTACTTTTGTCATTTTGCTCTTTAAGAATTAGAGATGCGACCCGAGAATATCCCGTAAAAAATAGCAAAAGATTATCTTCAAGATTATAAAGAGTTTCTTTACTAATTTTAAGCGGTGAAACTTTCACCTCCTCGTTCTTACAAAATTCAAAGCATGTAATGCCTCCGTATGCGGCAATGTATTGATCCTGTTTTCCAATCGGTTCTTTTAGTTTATCAATTTCAATCAAACATGCCTGTTCTGCCAATTCTTTTTGATTTATTAAATTATTTTCATACGAATGAAGAGCCTTAAGAATTGCCGTAGTAAAACTACCCGAAGACCCTAAACCTGTTCCGGCGGGGATATCCGCAAAACTGGATATTTCTATGTAACTAATATTTTTATTTACTAATTTTAATGATTCTCTGATGATTGGGTGTTGAATTGCGTCAACTCTATCCTGTTCTTCAATTTTTGAATATTTTAAAAAAATTTTTGGCTTAAAAGATTTATTTACGGTAACATAAATATATTTATCAATGGCAGCGGCAATCAAAAAGCCACCGTGCTTTTTATAATAAGATGGAAGATCAGTGCCACCCCCGCCTAAGGTTATTCTTAATGGACTTCGTATGATAATCATAAATGCATAATATATAATTTTACTTTTCTCATATATTATTAGTTAATTTATTATTTCTTTTTTCAATAACCTCTTGATTATTTAAAAGATAGCGAGTTGTTATTCGAAGCCCTTCCCGTGTACTCTTACTGGCTTTCCAGCCAAGTAACTGTAATTTCTTTGTATCGAGAAGGACGTATTTATTGTCACCAATCCAACCCTTGTCTCCCTCTCCATATATTAATTTTACATTATTATATTTAGCTTCGTCCAAAATTACTTTGGCCGAATCTGCGACATTTATTATCTCATCATTTCCCAGGTTATAAATATTCATTTTCTCTTTAGCTTTTTCTATTATAGTAAAAATGGCATTTACGCCATCCTTGACATAAAGATATGATTTTTTTTGCGTCCCGTCACCGAGAATATGAAGAGTGGTTGGATCTTTTTTAAGTTTGTTTAAAAAATCAAAAACCAAACCATGGGTATATCTTTCGCCAACCCATGAAACAAAGCGAAAAATATAAGCAGTCATATCATAATACTCACAAAAAGTAGAAATATAGGTTTCAGCAGAAGCTTTTGAAGACCCATAAAGAGAAGTGGGAGAAAACGGATAATCCTCCGGTGTTGGAATAACAGTAGCATCGCCATAGACTGAAGAAGTTGAAGCAAAAGCGATTTTTTTGACATTATTATTATGCATCGCCTCGAGTACATTGATTGTTCCCAGAAGATTTTGTTCCAAGTCTATTTTGTGATCTATGAAACCGCTTCGCACATCCGCATGAGCGGCTAAATGAAAAACGATCTCCATCCCTTTAATTTCTTTGGTTAATTTTTTCGAGTCAAGAATATCAGCTTGAATAAATTTAAAGCGGGGATTTTTAAAATGATGACTGACAAAATCTTCAATTCCGGTCGACATATTGTCATAGACAACAACTTCGTCTCCCCTTTCAATAAGACGATCAACAATATGACTGCCGATAAATCCGGCCCCTCCAGTAACAAATGCTTTCATAATTTTATAAATATATTATTTAATTTGTTTAAACTGAAAATTATCAATTCTTCTCATTGTATAGAGCGAAGTATCGATGATTTCCTTTCGAATCTCTTTGAAATTATCATAATTGTCCCAAACAGCGCTCAATAGCTTTCCTGTAACAAAATCAGCCTTGGAAGTGGCTAGAAATAAGCATAATTTAGCAGCTTTCTCCGGAGGAGTACCGCCTTTCTTTTTTTGCTCTATTGATTCCCTGAAAAACTCTTTACCGACAAGATTTTTGGATGCAAGCACTTGATCCAATAGACGCGTATTTACTGCCCCAGGCGATATGGCGTTAATCTGAATTCCTGAAGATCTTAATTCATTTGCCATTACTTCTGTGAGACCAACAACTGCCGATTTCGAAGTCGTATATGCGGAAAAATTAGGTTTGATTTTGTTTGATCCGATGCCGCCTCCACAAAAATTAATGATTTTTCCTTTTCTTCTTTTTTTCATCGATGGAATCACTGCGTGTATGCAGTTTGCCGTCCCGAAAACGTTAATATCTAATGTTTTATTCCAAAAAGCCATATCATTTTTCTCTAACGGCCCAATCGGTCCATAAATTCCGGCACAATTAATTAAGACATCGATTTTGTGATATTTTTTTAGCACATCATTAATAAATTTATCTATCTTTTTATTATCACTAACATCAACCGAGAAGCTTTCACATTTTCCCCCAAAGGCGGCTATTTCTTTTTTTACAGAATAAACATCCTTTTTTGTCCTCGCGCAGATGATTACTTTCGCTTGATTTTTTGCAAACTCGGTGGCTATATTTCTTCCTATACCCTGTCCCCCGCCGGTAATAACGACTACTTTATTCTTCAACTCATTGGCAAAATGGCTTGCTTTTTCTTTTTTCCTTAAAATTTTGTTCATTTTTTAATTGTTTTAAATTGCTCTGCCGATCGTCCTATTCCATAATATTTCACGTTATTTTTTTCAAGTTCAGAAATATTTAAAATATTTTTTGTATCCAAAATAATTTTATTTTTCATGGATTTAACCAGAGCGGGATAATCTATTTTTTTAAATTCATCCCAATCTGTCATAATAACTAAAGCATCGGCCTTGTCAACAGTCTCAATGGGACTTTTGCAAACTTCTATATCGTAATTTTTTATTTTGTTTTTAATCATTGGGTCGTAAGCGCTAATGATAACATTTTTATTTTTAATCTGATCAATTATCGCTAAAGTAAGCGAACGACGCAAGGTATTTGTGCCGGCTTTATAGACAAGACCAAAGAAAGCAATTTTTTTATTGTTAAGTGTTCCCAATAGCATTTTAAGTCTATCGGCAACATACTTCATACGATTCACGTTTGCAGAAAGAACAGCATTCAATACCTCAGTTTTCACTTTATTTTTAGAACCCGTTTCCTTCAAAATCTGAATATCTCTTGCAAGAGTTCCTCCGCCAAATCCCAGCCCCGGCAAAATGGGAGCATAAGGACTTACCCTTTTTTCTGCTTTTAGAGCGTTTATAACATCCAGCGCATTTGCCCCAACTTTTTCGCAGATATTACTTATCTCACCAGAGAAAGAAATCAGTGTTGCTAAATAGGCATTCATGGCATGTTTAGACATTTCGGCACTTTCCAGATTCATATAGATCTTTCTAGCATTTATATGATTAAATAAATTTTCCGCTTTTTGCTTAACCAGCTCTGATGACAAACCAATAATGATTCGCTCCGGCGTTAGAAAGGATTTAATTGCATCGCCTAATCTTAAATTTTCTGGAATATAACACAGCTCATTTTTTTTGCCTTTCTTCCGTATTTTTTGAATTATTTTTCTACAAGTACCCACAGGAATTTGGCTAGATATTATAATGAGTGTTTTCGGTGTTATTAAAGGAATAATTTTGTCTACGGATTCATTAAATGTAGCGAGATTCACTCTGTCACGATTATCAATCGGGGCGTCAAAAGTGATGTATATATAATCTGATTCCGGAACGATGTCCTTTAAGTTGTTTGAAAATGAAATATTGTTATTTTTTTTTCTTGCTCTATCAAAAAGTTCCTGCAGGCCTGGCTCAAATACAGGTAAAATACCTCTCTTCATATTATTTATTACCTCTTTATCAAAATCAAAACAAATAATTTCATTATTTGTTTGCGCCAAACATCCGGCCGTTACAGTTCCAAGGTGCCACATGCCAATGACGCAAATTTTGTTTTTTGTCATATTAATATTTACCCTTTTTTTGAACTGAACTTATAAATATCAAAAACTTTTTTAATTGCATAATGTCCTTCTTGAAGTTTTTTATTAGAATAGTCTTTTTTTCCAATAGCGTTAAAAAATTCCTGATTTTCTAATTTCCAAGAAACATCTTCTGCCGGAAAATCAGTAATCTCTTCAATATCCGGCGGACCCATTTTCTTTTTCATTTTATAAAGAGTAATCGTTTCCTTGCCATAACTTTTTCCTAAACCATTTATTTGAATTTTAGCTTTTTCCAGCATTATTTCAAACACAAAAATATTTTTCCATTCCGTGCATGATGCCGATAAATGAGCAATATTACCCTTTTTGTTTTTTAAAATAAAAAACGCATTATCTTCAAGCTTATCCGACCAAAACATCTTTTGCGTAAACCCAATGGCTGTTTGCATCTCTCCAACATAATAATTTACCAAATCAATTAGATGACATCCTTGATCAAGCAATATTCCTCCGCCAGCAATTTTCCGGTCAAAGCGCCATTCATTCTCATATCCTAAACGCCCGCCATGACCATAACGAGCGCGAATGAACATAACTTTTCCATATTTATTGCCAGCAATAATTTCTTTAGCTTTCATTATTGCCGGATGATATCGATGGTTATATCCTATCCTTACTACAACTTTGTTTTTTTTCTGCGCTGTAAGCAATTTTTCAAACTCTTTAAGATCGCGAGCTCCCGGTTTTTCCAGGAAAACATGCTTCTTTTTTTTAATCATTTCAAGAGCAATCGGTGTAAGATAATTATTCGTTGTGGCAATTATTACAGCATCGATATCTTTATTATCAACAACTTTTCTCCAATCTTTTTCAAAATTACAATTATATAGAGCAGCAAATGATTCTCCAATTTGCCTATTTATATCACAGACGATTTTTAGTTGAATATTTTTAGGTAAATATTTTGCTCTTTTTTTGCCAATTAAGCCGGCGCCAATTATCGCTATATTTGTTGTCATTTCTTATTTCTCCACTTTGAACGAAAATTGTATCAAATTTACACTGCAACTGCAAGAATAACTCTTGCCCTAAGCTTATAGAAATTTAAGGTAAAAAAATCCAAAGATGTTATAATGACCTTTAATTTAATACTTCATGCAAAACTATTACGAGAATACCCCATTGGTTTCTATAATTATGCCGACGTACCGACGGGCAGATTTTTTACCTGACACAATACAAAGTGTTCTTTCTCAAACGTATAAAAACATTGAACTTATAATTGTTTGTGACCCTTCACCAGATAAGACAATTGAAGTATTATTGCCTTTTTCAATAAGGGACCCGAGGGTAAAAATAATTGAAAATAAAACAAGAATGAAACACATTCCATCGCTGAACATCGGACTTCGTAGGGCGGAAGGAAAATATGTGGCTCGAGCTGATGATGATGACCCTTGGATAAATAAAAACAAGCTGGTTGACCAAATTTCTTTCCTTGAAGAAAATCCTGAATACGTTATTGTGGGAACCGGAACAATCGTCGTCAATGCACAAAGGAAAGAACTCTTCAAATATCAACAGCCTAATTCAGACCAGACAATCCGAGCCAAAATGCTTTTTGGAAATCCTTTCATAAGTTCTTCTGTTGTCTTCAGAAGAGCCACCCTCGAAAAAACTGGTTTGTTCGATGAAAATCTGGGAGACGTAGAGGACTGGGATTTGTGGATGAAAATAGGAACGCAAGGTAAATTATATAACTTTCAAACATTTGACATACATCGACATTATGGTGAACGCGGACTTTCAGTTAGAAACAGAAAAAATGTTGCGAAAACCCGCATGCAGCTAATTGTAAAATATAGAAAACAATATCCCCATTTTATCCTTGCTTTTATTTTTAATGGTTTTCAGCGGTTATATGCCTTTTTCCCTTATATAAAAATACTGGATGATTTCCTGTTTAAATTAAAAAGATTGGTTTTAAGCAAGTAAATTCCTGATAATTGAAAAACTAATTAACCCTTCTAAAAAGTAATCGATGCTTGAGGCGCAAGCTTTGTCCAAATAAAAATTTTAAAAAAGATGCAGGTATAACATAGATAAAAATAATAAATGATTTTAATATTGTTTCTCCTATTAAGGAATAACGCAAGTTCTTTAAAATATTAACGGCTTCCTTTTTTTTCTCAGCTATTAAATACGCTATCCCGAGCTTAAATTTGAGATTTTTAAGCTTACTTTCCATATTATATTTTTGTCTATCCTTAAGATTCATTTCATTATTTAGCTGTTCAAACACTTGTAAAATATGCTCCTTCATCTTCCATTGATTTTCGTATCTGGATAAACTTGTTTTTCTTATCATAATTCTTACTAAATCCTCATTTAAAAAACCAAAAGTAAAACCAGCCCTTGCGATCCTAAAATACAAATCTAATTCTTCTGAATCTCTAAAATTCTCGTCAAACAAACCGACCTTATCAAAAATCCTTTTGGGAATTAAAATAGTGTCAAGTTGGCCAAAAAAATATTTTAGAAGTTCCCCAAAAACGTCGCCGCTGGGATTTTGGCCTTGGTGTGAGTAAAGCACATCCGGCCTATTTTCATAAAAATGTTTTGTTCCGCAATAAACAATATCAAATTCCTGATGTTTAGCGAGAAAATCCACTTCTTTTTGAAGCTTATCAGGAAGATAATAATCGTCACTATCCAGAAAAGCAATCAACTCCCCTTTCGCTTTTCGAATGGCATTATTTCTAGTTGCGGCTATTCCTTGGTTTTTTTGAACAAGAAGATGCATTCTGGCATCATGTAAATATTCAGACCTTATTATGTCAACAGTTTTATCAGTAGATCCGTCATCCACAATAATCATTTCAAAATT
>DATHJV010000086.1:0-5251 GCA_035489645.1 Minisyncoccota bacterium
GTGCCAGTCGTAGAAAACGATAATTCCCAGACGCCATAATCTTTAGGTGGAGTTGCGGCTGCTCCTCCCCCTTGGACTACAGAAGATCCTGGAACTGTGGCGCTGGTTGTCGGCTCAGCATCATATTTAACATCTTTCAACGCCATGCCGTAAGGCATGGCCACCTGCTCTATTTCAAGAATCAGGCGAATATTATCAATATTATCCGGCAGAAGTCTTAAAAGTTTTATTTTGTCTTCCGGATCAATTTTATTATCTTTATCAGTCAATTTATCAACTTCATTTTTATATTCCTTGGCATTGGAGAGGGCCTTATCAAAGCCAGCCACTTTAAGACCGAGGAGCCCGATGTCACTGTAAAGAGGATTAGCGAGCGTAAAAAAAACAGCTACAGCTATTCCTATTAAAATGACGGGCATAATAAATCGCATAATGAAAAATTAACTAGGCAAAGCAAGCATAGTCTTATAATCGACAAAAGCAGGATCGACTGAAAACTCTAAATCAAAAAGGACATTTCCTTTGTCATCCAGCGTCAGATTGGAAAAAACAGGATCAATAAAATTTTTACCTTCAACTCTGGACGTGAAGAGGTCCGATTGAAGAGCAATCGAACGGTAACCTACTGCCTGACCGCTCATTTTAATGATTACTTTCAATCCTTTAGTATCTTTATCCTCTGCAAAGGTATAGCCGAATTTGGTAAAACGAATAGTTTTCATTGTAATGGCAGAGAGAGCTCGGAAAACCGGAGATATCGCTAAATGATGCGATAAGATATCACTCGATGCATTGAGGCGCCGGTCCAAGAGTTGAAGCTCCGTTATTTTGGAAGGTTCAAAGTCACTATCGTTTTTAGCTAAATTCAGACTCTTCTCCATATCAGCGAGATTCTTTGTGACAATTCCTTTGTAGAAGTAAAGACCGCCAGCTGCCAAAAGGACGGTAAATAAAATAAAAGAAGAAATTATAGTAAGAATACCAACAGACCTAGTCTGCACGGCACGCTCTGCGACCATAGGCTTTTTAGGTATAAATGATGTTTGGAAATTCGCCTCCATTGTACCTTATCATTATATTACAAAAAAAACTTTTTATGAAGCAAAATGTGCATAACTTTACCCCATCTCTTTGGTTTTACAAACATAAAGGTGCTGGAGTCCGCGCTCAATAACAATCTGATCCGTTTCTAAAGTTTATTGCAACTTTCGTAGCGCTAATCCGAGAGCCACTGCAAACTCCGGACCCATCGTTTCGAGAACCTTGGATAAAAATGCCGGAGCATTAACCTTATTGAAGGGATGACCAATTTCGATCTCCGCTTTAAAATTATTTACCGCCACTTCCGGCAGGCCTTTCAAAAGAGATCCGCCGCCCGTAAATATAACTTTACTGATTGTTCTGTTATATCTCTTTTCATACTCCAACAAGGCGCCATTCGTTTCCGAAAAAATATAGTCAATATGAATTTTAATAATGTCCGATAAACTTTTTTCCACGGGATTACCAAAAAGACCGAATTCTTTTTTCATTTTTTCTGCCTCGCTAAAAGGAATGCTTAAAGACTTGGAAATTGATTCGGTTATTGAGGCCCCCCCTCTGTCTATAGTATGATAACTTTTAATCATGCCAAATTCAGTTATCGATAGTTTGGTGCGCGATGCGCCGAAGTCGATCAGAAGCACCGGAGAAAGTTCGTGCTCAAAATTTGCCCTAATTGAAGAAAATATTTCAATCTCAAAAAAAGCGGCAGTCAGTTTACACTCCGAAACAATCGAGCGAAATTTAGAAATTGCATCATTCTGGGTCGCGACCACCAGGACGTTTATTTTATCCGCTCCTTTTTGTGAATTATCTGAATTAATGGCGGTATTCATCTCTTCAAAAGAAGATTCCTTTTTGGGTAAAATAAAATAATCCAGAGAAACCTCCGTAATTGGCACTGGAATATACTTTCGAGCCTCTGTAGGAATGATTGTCGCCATTTCACTTTCTTTGACAATGGCTGGCAGCTCAATAGTAAAAATTAAACTTGACTGCACTGGAATCGAGAAAGCTCCGGACGTAGCGGTAACTCCAGACTGTTTCAAAACTTCTTTTAGAGCTTCCGTTATCTTCCCGACCGCGAGATTGGTGATGCGTCCAACATCCACAGCATCATAAGGGCCCAGAGCTATCGCTCCGTAAGTTTCAAGTATTGTCTTGCCTGCTTTTCTTTTAATCTCTACCACTTTGATTGCGGAAGAGCCGATATCTATGCCGACAGCGCCATCGTCTCTGCCACCGCCGATGCTGCCCAATATTTTTTGCATTATGTTATTCATGGGATTGTCAGTTTGTGCTAATATCATAACATAAATTCATCCCGTTAGAAATCCAACATGAATAAGAAAACGATAAAACATAGTTTGACAGGACCTCTAACCGAATGAAATTTTTAAACACAATCTTAGATATAGTTTTCCCGGCAAAATGCGTCTCATGCGGTCAAAGCGGAGCAGACTTATGCATTAAATGTCTTTCTGATTTTCCGACTGCAGAAAGGGAAACGGCAAAATGGATTTTTCCCCTGTTCGATTACCGCCATCCGCCTCTAAAAAGAGCATTGTGGCTATTCAAGTACAAGAATAAAAAAAGTCTGGCTCGTTTTTTTGCGAAAATTATTTATGACAAAATTTTAGAAGAATTGTCTGAACTTTCGCTAATGGAAAACTTCAACCATGCCGTTTTAATTCCAATCCCTCTTTCGAATTTGCGGTATCGGGAGCGCGGATACAACCAGGCAGAACTAATTTGCAAGGAATTAATAAGGATAAACAAACTACGCCATGGCGCAGATTTAATATTAGAAAATAATATTTTGATAAAACCAAAAGAAACCAAGCATCAAGCCCATATTGAAAACAAAACTAAACGCCTGAAAAACATTACCGGTTCTTTTTCGGTAAAAAATTGCGAGACCCTAAAAGGTAGAAATATTATTCTAATAGACGATATCATCACCACCGGAGCTACTTTGACTGAAGCGAAAAAAATTCTCAAACTCTCCGGCGCGCGAAAAGTAATCGCTTTTACCGTGGCACACTAGGATGTTACATTTGATATAATATAAACATGGGAATAGAAGAATACAAACTAAACCAAAAAATAACAAAAGAAGGAAAAGTTTTACCTAGTAGAATACCTTTAAAGATTGAGCGCGGAAAAAAGCATGCAGAGGGTGGTGAATCGGATGTATGGGAAATTCACACTAAAAGCGGAGAAGGCGCAAATGCAGATCATATTGTATTAAAAATAAGTAAAGATGAAACTTTTGCGACTGAGGAAGAAATGAGGAAGGCTGAAGAATTTTATCGATCTTTAAAAAACTTTCCGGGCTTTGGAAAATTTGTTCCCGATACGATATATTTTAAAGCACAAGAAACAGAAGACGCTGTCCCAAAAGCTTTTTGCATCCAACAATTTATAAAAGGTGAGCGAATAGACAGATTAAAAGATAGTGAAATTTACAAAGACCCTGTGGCGGTTCGTCAACTGTTAGAATTAGTTAATGTTTCAATAGAAGTTATACACGATGCCCGTAAAAACGATACCCAATATCCGGATTTTATGCGCACCCCTGAATTTAATGTTGATATGAGAGTAATGGCGGGAGGTGCGGCCCTAATACCGCGATATTCGAGCAACATACTAATTGCAGATGAACCGGACAAAAATGGTCAGAAAGTTTGGTTTGTAGACTCCGGAGTTAACGCTAACGCGCGCAGAAAAAAAGGATGGGAATGGAATAGGCGAAAGGAGGTAAACTCTATCATAGAATTCCAATTTGACAGATGGAAAAAGAAACTGGAAAAAATTTTAGCTAATTCAAAATGAAAACCCTAACAAGCGGTTTCCACCAACCTGTTAGGGTTTTTGTCGATTTCGTTCAACCCCGATGTTGCTAAAAATTTTCTTTGGTATTTAAGTCTGACCCAAACCTTTGAACATTCTTTGATACTTTAATGTGGTCAACGGCTAAGCCGAGACCATGATACTGACGCTGGTTGAGACGATCGGTCTTCACATCGTAAACACATAGGAGAGCCCATACCACGGTAAGAGCGAGCGTGGCAATAATTTCCGCCTCCGTGCCATTTTTGTAAATAACTGGCAAGAGTGTAATGAACAGGTAGCACAACAATGGCGCAATTACCAAATGATGATATCTGTCTCCCCATTGCTCCGGGAGGTCAAGCGCCCACCAAACGACTCCTAGTATAACCCCTAATGCTGAGGCTACAATGTGAAACCACCCGCTCTCCGGCGTCAGTGCTCTTCGCTTTAAAATTTCAGCAGCCATTAGCACAACAACCATAAGAGCTCCGTCTCCGAGCATCGCCGAGTAACTAGTGTTGTAAAAAAGTCCTTCGCAACAATCGCGCAGGATGAAGATGGCTCCGATCGTGACGATGTAAAGCAGAATCGCCGTCGCCCAGATGGGCAACTTAGTCAAGACCCAGTAACTTCCGAATAGTTTCATAATTTCTTTGAGTTTATTCTGTTTTATGGGTGGTGCGTCGTGCACTGCCCTTCAATTCATATGCAGTATAACATATAAAATCTTAACTGTCCAGCTTTAAACAATTTTTACTTCTTCAAAAAGAATTTCCCGACTATAACGTACTGAACAAGTCCAGACAATATGACGACTGAGAGAGTTCTGCCGAGAAAATTAAATGAGGGAAGAGGAAGAGTGATATTGAAAAAATGAACCAGTAAGGGAATTTGCAGCGAGTAATAAAGTAGGACGGTTTGAAATACTCCAAGCAGAGAGAGTTGAAATTTTTCCTTTTTTGAAAGCGTAATGCAATACACATTGGCCGCCCCAATCAAGAACAGGTAACCAAATGCAATATACGAAAAAAGCGCCAACGTGTTTGATGACGCAATTTTCAGATATTCCGGACTCAACATAAATATAAGCGCCATGCCGATGGCTTCAGGGATCGCGCAAGCAACCACCAGCGGCATAACCCGCTTCAAAAAAGGCCTCGCGTCAGAGGGAAGTATCTTGTGGGATGGGCGGAGCGCCCAGTAAGAGATCAGAATTCCGGAAAGTCCGACCGTGAAATAATTTATAAAAGTGATGTTGAGCGGAGTAAGCGGATACGAATATCCGAAAACACTGATAATAACGAAAAATAGCAGTCCGACCAGGCTCATATTTATATACACACCAGAATTTATCTCTATGCTCCGAATGAAATGG
>DATHJV010000087.1:0-6950 GCA_035489645.1 Minisyncoccota bacterium
TTCATCTTTCAGATGGCCTCTACACTTACGACGACCTCCGGCCGACAGGTAATACTCGCTGGTGGCGCCCAGGCGGACAATGTATTCTGGCAGGTTGGCAGCTCTGCGACTATTGGGACAAGCTCAGTTTTCAAGGGGAATATCCTGGCTCAGGCTTCCATCACCGTGACGACCGGCGCAACCGTGGATGGACGGCTCTTGGCCAGGACGGGCGCGGTCACGCTGGATTCAAATGAGGTTAACTCTACTGCCGAGCTAAAAATAAACAATGTGAGCCAACAGGCAGAAGCTACTCAAGCTACAATCTCATGGACAACCAGCGTACCTTCAACAGGAACACTTTTATACTCTTTGGACACTCCAGTCGATATAACTGATAGCGCCACTACTGCAGTAGAAGACACAACTCTCTCCACGAGTCACTCACTTACTATTAATGGCTTACAACCAGGAACTCTCTATTATTATTTTATAGTGGCGCGCGATGCACCGGGTAGTAGCTTCGCAAACTCACAAGAGTTCTCGTTTACTACTCTTCTTCAGGGAGACACAACCGCTCCAGTCATCGCCGCTCACGACAACATTACAACTGACGCCACTTCGGCTGACGGCGCTGTTGTCACTTACACTTCGCCTACTGCTACCGACAATGTTGACGCCACCGTAGTAGTCACTTGTCTGCCAGCTTCCGGGACGACTTTCCCGATCGGTGTGACTAAGGTAAAATGTAATGCAACTGACGCTGCCGGCAACCATGCGGTCGAGACTTCCTTTGAGGTTTTAGTGACGGCTATATCAATAAGCAATGTGAGTGCCCAAACGGGAACCACTGAAGCTACAATCAACTGGACAACTAGCGTACCTTCAACAGGAACAATTATATACTCTTTAGTTACACCGGTAGATCCAAGTGACAGCGCTACGGTTTTTGATGAAGACACGACTCTCAGCACCAATCATTCACATGTTGTTACGGGCTTACAACCAGGAACTCGTTACTATTATTATGTAGAAGCGGGTGATGAGCCGGGTAATAACTTCGTAAGCTCGCCAGAGTCTTCATTTATTACAAACATGACAGTCGAAATAAAAGATATGGCATTTGACCCCTCGGTTTTAAATGTGAAGACCGGGACAAAAGTCACATGGATTAATAATGATACTGTTCCTCACACAGTTACAGCTGATTCTGGAAGTCTTTTTGACTCAGGCATTCTCTCTCCGGGCCAATCTTTCTCTTTCAAATTTACTGACCTGGGTACAGTGAACTATCATTGCACAGTTCATCCGTCGATGACGGGTAGCGTCACGGTGACGCAGTAATATACAGGAGTTAAGTAAATACTAGCGACAGTAAAAGCCATTCGATTGCTTGCACCAGAAGCGACGAATGGTTTTTATTTTTGTTAAGTACAATAGCCACTTTTATATTCACAAAAAATTTTATGCTATAATAGCAAGGTTTTAAATAGTATAAAAATCAATGAAAATATCGGTACTAATTATTGCGCATAATGAAGAAAAATATATCAAAGGGTGCATTGAATCAATTTTAGACCAGACTAAGCATCCCGATGAGATTGTGCTTCTAGTTCATAACTCCACGGATAAGACTAAAGAAATTGCAGAAGATTTTCCAATCACCGTCGCACCTTTTAATGGAAATGAAGGAATAATAAATGCTCGGATAGAAGGTCTGAATCACGTTTCCGGAGACATTATACTCTGCATTGATGGAGATTCATTTGCTCAAAATAACTGGGTAGTGGTTATGTCGGATACCCTAAAAAATAACAATAATGTTTTAGTTGGTTCATGGGTGAAATTTAAAGGGGCAATTTTTGGTCTTCTATACAATTTCTATAGCAGATATTCATATGTTTCAAAAAAACAAACTCTTGCCTATTGGATGTGGGGGTCGAGTTTAGCTTTTTGGGGCAAGGATAAAAAATTTGTTCAAGAAATTATTAAAAATAGCGTTGTATTTTTTAAAAAGTTAAGTGTACCTTCCAACTTGGAAGATTATTGGCTCGCTATGATTATGAACAAACGGGGTAATATTGAAGTGACAAATAAAACATATATTACAACATCTACAAAAAAGATTTCTTCCTGGAAAATGATTTTACGAGCAATAAGAGATCGTAAGAGTAAATATCTGATGAGTGACTATTTCAAAAGCATTAAAGGTAAAAATTTGTAAACACTAATTCAAACTTGTTACTGATTTGATAAACTCTGCCGCCCAACGGTAGACATTGTAATCTTTGATGATAGTACGCATGATGTTCATGCGACGGTATTGTTCTTCCTGTGGCATGGAAAGAGCTGTATAAATTGCCGCTCCAATTTCCTCTGTGTGATGAGGATTTATAATAAGTGCTTCCTTTAGATTTCGTGAGGCTCCAGCAAACTGACTTAAGATTAATACTCCGAGTGAGTCGTTTCTTGCTGACACATATTCCTTTGCAACGAGGTTCATACTATCGTGCAGAGAAGTAATAAGACAAAAATGCGCTATTTTATACAAGGCTAACAACTCTCTTTGTCCATACTGGGTCGTTTCTAAAACTATTGGTTTCCATTCTTTTGTTCCGAACTTTTCATTGACTCTATTCGCTTCTTTTGTGATTAAATTTTGATACTGTTCTTGATAAGATTTAAAATGCTCACGATGAGGAGAAGCTATCTGTAAAAATGTAAGTTGGCCTTTATACTCCGGATGCACTTCAAAAAAGTGCTCTATTCCCAGAAATCGTTCAGGAATTCCCTTTGCATGATCAAGCCGGTCGACACCTATTCCTAAATATTTCGTCTGTATTCCAAGTTTCTTTAAAATATCTAGTCCAAGACTATTAAATTCTGATTGCTCCACAGCAGTTTCTTTTCCGTTCGAGAAAGCGATGCTAATCGGAAATGATTTGATATGGGTGGTGTGGTTTTCGCGAGTTATTGAAAAAGTTTCCAAATCGATAAGAGATTCGACCTCCTTTCCAATTGTATCGATAAAGTTATTGCAAAATTGTTGAGTATTAAAGCCGACAATATCAGCTCCCAGCATTCCTTTCAGGATTTCTTTACGCCAAGGGCAGACCGAAAACGCTTCTGGGCTAGGCCACGGCACATGCCAAAATATACCGATTTCCGCATCCGGGCGAGCATCTTTTATCATTTGTGGCAGAAGAGCAAAATGATAATCTTGTATAAGAATTATTGGTTGCTCTACATCTTTTAATTCTTTAAGCAAAGCCTGAGCAAATTTCTTATTCACGTGTTTGTACATTATCCAATTTTCCTTTCTAAACACTGGACGAGTGTAGGTCATGAGACACAAGGGATAGATTGCCTCTACAGAAAAACTGTAGTGTCCGCTAAACTCTTTTTCAGAAAGCCAAATCCTTTTCAGAGTATAGCGAGGATCATTTGGCGGGACTTGCAGTTTACCATTTTCATCAGATGTTTCTTTGTCAGCATCCCCGCTTCCGTGTGCAATCCATACGCCTCCGCATGCTTCCATCACAGAATTAACTGCGGTGTTTAAACCGCTTGGCACCATAGAAAACCTGATTTCGTTTTTGATTTTTTGGTGAATATATGGTTCTTGGTTTGAGACAACAAATATTTTTCTATCTTTCAAATACGCCTTAATAAATTCTTTTAGACGCTCTCCGGTCCATGGGGTGTCTAATTTTTCTAGTCTCATGCGAGCTTCTTCACTGGCAGATGAACGTGCCTGTGATAAGCTTTTGGTTATTTGAGTAATTTCTCTGGCGAGCGGTGAAAAAAAAGAATACTTATCCGCATCCTTCAGTGCTTCATTGTTTTCTCCCATTCTTATCTCTCTGGTGGATTTGACCAGGCGAAGGACCTGTCGGAAAACAATAAATCGGAGAATTATAAAAATCGTGATGGAGAAAATTATTATTTGGACAACCAGTCGCAACAAATTACCCCTCCAGATTTCATTGATACTGGTATTTATGTATCCTGCATTTTGCACAATCATTAAAGCTCCCAAGAGGTTACCATCGTCATTATGCAATGGATCAACAAATACATATCGATTTTCTCCATCCGCGTCAAAAAAATCGCTTTTCGAATTGTTACTATCCATTGCATCTGAAACAGATTTTGTATTTTCAATTATTGTTTTTGGCAACCCGGCAGATGTGGCTAGAAGTGTTCCTTTATTGTCATACAGGGCTATCCCCGCCAATCTTTCACGATTCGCAAATCTGTCCACTGTTTTTTGTAAAGATGCCTTTAAAGTTTCTTGTGAGGAATTCGCATATGTAGGCTCAACGGATTCTTTTAAGCTATCTGATAGCAACGTAGCTCTTTGTTCCAGATTGATTGAGAGTGTCGCGCGTTCTTCATTAATTTGATTGAGATTAAAAAAAAATGCGACCAAAGTCACAGTCACAACTACGCTTCCGATAATGGCAAAAATGTACTTCATTAGGCTATATTAATACAAATTTGCTTAAAAATCAAGAATTTATATTTACTTATACTCGCGGAAGTCAGAGTTATTATGCGATTTTCGCTATAAAAACAACGAGTGCTATAAATGCTATAATCGCAGCAAAAATAAAGGCAAAAGCCGAATTCATGACCCAAAGCGCTCCGGCAATTGCCGAGGCGGGAAGATAAATCAAACCCGTCACAAAATTATAAACCCCGATGGCTGTGGCTCGCCTTTCTTTTTCTATATCGGCAATAAATGCTTTGCTTTGAGCTTCATCAATACTGTAAAAAATACCGAACAATAGAAATAAAACTATTATTTCCCATTTTTCCGTAGCTATTGCGAAACCGAGGGACATGACAATATAAATCAAGTAACCCAAAACAATAATATACTTTCGCCCGATCAGGTCGCCCAGTTTGCCGATCGGCGCCGATATGATCACGAACGAAATATTAAAAAGGGCGTAAAGCAATACGACATCTTTGATTGCGAAGCCGACAGCGTAGGCCCGCAGAAGCAGAAATCCAAAACTGAAATAGGCCAAAGAAAAAATACCGGCCGGGATAAGATAAGATTTAAATTTATCACTTAAAGTTCGGAAGGCCGCGAAGATATTTTCTCGCTCATGAGGAGTTCCAGGACGGTCTTTCATGAAAGAAAGCACCAAGACAGAGGCCGCTGCCGCCCCTACGGCGAAGATAAAAATAACATGAAAAGTGCCCGGGTTTGTTCCAAGATAAAGAAGTAAGAAATATGCTACCAGTGGTCCGAGAATGGCCCCAGCCTTATCCATAGCTTTATGCACGCCAAAAGCATATCCTCTGTTAGACACTGCCGCAACATCTGCAAGCCAGGCGTCTCTGGGCGGACCGCGAAAGCTCTTGCCGAGACGTTCAATAATTCTAAATGAGGCAAGCGCGGCGACCGATGTCCCGACGAGAAGCATTACCTTTGCTAAAGTTGAAAAACTATAGCCAAAAAGAGCGAATAATTTTCTTTTGCCCGACCTATCTGACAGCCATCCGGCGAAATAATCGAGAGAAGAAGCGGAAAAATCGGAAAAGCCTTCGATCACTCCGAGAAGCGAGGCGGAAGCGCCGGAGACGGTCGTAAAAAATATGGAAAACACTGAAAAGATTGCTTCAGAACTGATATCAGTCAAGAAACTCACAGTGCCCAGACGCATTATGTCGGGGTGCACATTTAAAAATTTTTTTTTCAATTATTTTTTTAAATCAATAATCTTTTTATTATAGCATGCTGTATATTTCTTCAAAAAAAACGCCGGACGGAATCGCTCTTTGGCGATGCGTAAGTTTTGTAACCCCAAATCCTGCTCATAATTAAAATACTTAATGTCTCGAGCGGAAAGTATTCGCGCCAAAGATTGAATAAGATACGCGCTGACTCCTTTAATAGCCGAATCTGTTTTCGCGAAATGTCCTACCGCGTAATCCGAATTTCGAATCTCAGCGACAACAAAAGCCACCATTCTGTCTTTGATATATATGCCTACCAGGATTAGACTATACGTTTCCGCTAGTATCAGCATATTATTAAATGCATTGCCCTCGTTTGATTCATATTCGTCTCCTTTCGCGATCTTATTCTTCGCCCATCGGTGGAAAAGGCAGCTGATTTCTTTCTTTGCAGAGGGATTCTTTATATCAAGTTCTCTAGCTTCAATTTTTGGATATGCCGCAATTAGCGCGTTCACCTCGTTTCTCCTTTGCTTGAATTTTCCTCCATCAAAAGTTTTCAGCTCGTCAACCGAATAAATATAATCGAAATTATCCCGATCCTCCTTCACTTTGACGGAGGGAAGTGTTATCTTTTGCGCGAATTCTTCGGGGACAAGTTTAAGGGGAGATGTAACACTCTCCCTCTGCGCGAATTTAAGCAGGGTGCTGACTGTCTCATTCTGCATCTTAGAGCCGCAAATTGAGAAAAAGGGTTTATTTGTTTTGTAATCGAACATTCGGATTATTAAATTTCCATTGAGCCTCGAAAACCCTCTTTTGGAAAAAGCAATATCCCAGGACCACATATTGCTGAAGCTGAAATCGGAGTAGTGGAGAAAATCAGCTGTCAATTTTAAGACCTCATTTTTGTCTTTTACCTCGAGTTGTCCAAATTCCGGGAAATCTTTAATCATTTGTATGATTTTTCATAAAATAAATATATTATTTTAGATTAATCTCAAGAAGGGGAGACTCGATTGCGGAATAAATATCCGGAAAGGGGGATTGCAATAATGATAATACTAACAAACCATATAACCGCTATCGTCGCATGGTTACCGATTGGCGTACCCACCATATATCCTCGCATTGCTTCTATCACATGCGTCACCGGTTGATTTTCTGCGAAAATTCGCAGAATTCTCGGCATGCCGGCGGTTGGCACAAAAGCGCTACTAGCGAAAGTGAGAGGAAAGATGAACATGAAGGTCATCCATTGTACCGCTTCGACAGATTTT
>DATHJV010000088.1:0-5266 GCA_035489645.1 Minisyncoccota bacterium
GCTTTGGCCATCGCTTCCCCTATTTTGGACATTTCGGCTGATAACTCTTCGGTCGCTTTTTTGATTGTTTCCGCGTCAGTTCCGTCTTTTACGCCTCGTAGCGCGGTAATTTCAGCATTGACACTATCCCTTAATTCAGCAGGTATTTTGGTTTCATTATCTTTCAATGCCTTCTCAGCGGTATAAATAATCATCTCCGCAGTATTTTTTACATCCACAACTTCCTTTTTCTTCTTATCTTCTTCGGCATGCAGTTCCGCATCTTTTTGCATTCTCTTGATATCTTCATCCTTGAGCCCCGAACTTGCCTCGATCTTGATAGATTGAGTCTTGCCAGAAGCCTTGTCCTTTGCCGTCACATTCAATATTCCATTCGCGTCAATATCGAATGAGACTTCAACCTGCGGCATACCCCTCGGCGCCGGTGGAACTCCGTCTAAAATAAATCGGCCCAAGGATTTGTTGTCGGACGCCATCGGACGCTCGCCCTGCACGACATGAATTTCCACGGAAGTTTGATTGTCCGCGGCCGTAGAGAATATTTGAGACTTATTTGAGGGAATAGTCGTGTTTCTTTCTATCAATTTTGTCGCTACACCCCCCAAAGTCTCGATACCCAATGATAATGGTATAACATCGAGCAACAAAACATCCCGCACGTCTCCCGCGAGCACTCCCGCCTGAACCGCAGCGCCGAGCGCCACCACTTCATCCGGATTGATCGACATATTCGGTTCCTTGCCAAAAAGATTTTTCACGGCAGATACGATCGCCGGCATTCTGGTTTGTCCACCAACCATGATGATTTCATTTATTTCATTCATCTTGAAAGGCGAGGCCGCAAGCGCCCGCTTGGTAATTTCAATCGAACGATCGATCAGATCTTTGGTGAGCGACTCTAGTGTGGCGCGAGACATTTTCATC
Source organism: Minisyncoccota bacterium (assembly GCA_035489645.1). Classification (GTDB taxonomy): domain Bacteria; phylum Patescibacteriota; class Minisyncoccia; order Phycocordibacterales; family UBA9973; genus UBA9973. The sequence continues at coordinate 925 of DATHJV010000088.1, forward strand.
AGCAAATGCTTCGGCCCTCCGGAGTCGGATGTTATAAACGGAATATTTATTTCGGCCTCGAGCGTCGTCGAGAGCTCATGTTTGGCTTTTTCCGCCGCTTCCCGCAGTCGCTGATGCGCGAGCGGGTCTTTGGTCACATCAATACCGGATTCTTTTTTATATTCCTCGGCGATCCATCTGACAATCTTGCGGTCAATATCGCCTCCGCCCATATGGCTGTCTCCATCGATTGACTTTACTTCTATCACGTCACCGCCTATTTCAAGCACTGAGACGTCAAAAGTTCCTCCGCCGAAATCATAAACCACTATCTTTTCATTTTTCTTTTTGTCAAACCCGTAAGCCAGCGCGGCCGCAGTGGGTTCATTGATGATGCGCTTAACATCCAAACCAGCAATCGCTCCGGCATCTTTCGTTGCTTTTCTTTGCGCATCGTTAAAGTACGCTGGCACGGTGATTACAGCTTCCGTTATTTTTTCTCCTAACTTTGCTTCGACATCCGTTTTTATTTTTTGTAAAATCATCGCAGAGATTTCTTCCGGCCGGTAAAATTTATCCATCATTTTGACTTTCACTCCTCCGCCGTCGCCTGCTTCGATTTTGAATGCGGCGGTAGCGCGGTCTTTCTGTACTTCCGCGTCATCAAAACGGTGCCCCATAAAACGTTTAATCTCAGCAATCGTATTTTCCGGATTTGTGATTGCCTGTCGCTTTGCCAGAAGCCCGACAATACGATCGCCATTTTTTGCAGTCGCGACGACCGAAGGCGTCGTGCGGTTGCCTTCAATATTTTCCACAATCTTTGGCGCACCTCCTTCAATAACTGCGACCGCTGAATTCGTTGTTCCTAAATCTATACCTATAATCTTGCTCATAAAATTCTTCTTTTTAAAATCCCGATCCGATAATCGGGGTTAATAATTAATTAATACAATTATATACCTATTTATTATTTTTGCAAGTTTTTCGTGGTCACGAAATGCTTGTCAAAAAAGAGTATGTAGTATAGGATATAAGCATGTCAAGCAAGAAAGACTATTCCAATAAGATATTGAAGATTCTGGGAGAAAAAACAGCTATTTCTTTGCCTCAACTTAGAGATAGCGCATTGGACTCAGAAACATCGCCCAAAGCGCTGTCTCGCGATAATTACGCCATTACACGCTCTTTAAAGGGACTGAAGGACGCGGGATTGATAGAACAAATTGCCTCTCCGCAGAATGAATACGCGCGTCTGACGAGGGAAGGCAAGAAAAAAGTGCATAGTTTAAAGTTGGATAGTGACACCACTCTGGTGAATACTTCTTGGGACGGTTTTTGGAGAATTATTTTGCTGGATCTTCCGGAAGAGCGAAAAAGTGAGCGCGAGAGCCTGCGCTATCTGCTTAAAAAGGCCGGTTTTGTGTGCCTCAAAAATTCCGCCTGGATTTCTCCTTTTCCCTTTGAGCATTTGTTTACGAATATAAAAAAGGACTTGGGGCTTACGAGCGAAATGATGATCATCGTCACTGAACACATAGACGAAGAAAGTAAAAAGACTCTATTTGAAACTTTCGGGAAATAACCTCAGGCTGACTCCTGTGGTGATTTGCTTTTTCCTGGAGTATAATTATTGCGAAGAAAGGCGCTCGTGAAAAATCAAAAACAGACCGACCTAAAACTCCGACAAAGTTCTCAAAAGAAACTTGAGGGTATGAAACCCCTAAAGATACGAGAGTTGTTTCGCAGAATCGCTCGGACAGAAGTTTGGCGCAATGTTGCTCGTCACGACTAAAAAAAGTGAACGGGCATGGAGAGGGCAAGGTCTCGAACTTATGCCCTCTTTGATATTTAATAAACTTCCTGCTGATAGCACTTTTTCCGCCCGAGGCGGACCAGCCTTGGGCTGGCGCAATTAGTACACCTCCTGCTGATAACAACGCTCACAGTATATCATCTCCGGCCTATCTGGTGCATAAGTGGTCTCAAATTCATTCGAACATTTTTCTTGATGATGTGGATGTTTTTTATCACACATACATGAACGAAGATATAATTTAAAAGGTCCTCTCATTTTTATACGTTCCATATTTCGACAATTAGGACACATCGTCGGTAACTGAATACCTAAACTTTTATATACCTGAACTTCATTTAAGAGAATCCTGAATGCGCTTGTGCATCCATCATCACATTTACCTTCATGCACGCAATTTATTATCTCATTAGTAATAGAACCTTTAAATTGTTCTGGATTGCTGGGCAAATTATGCACTTGTAATGTTACTTTATAATTTCTTTTCATATCTTTTCGCCATTTATACGATTTTGCCGCGGCTTCTTCTTTTTTAATGGGATAATATGTCATTGCAATTGTTTCATTATAAGAAAAAGGAGAGAGTTCAGCTGGGAAAAATTCGCCATATCCGTATGAAGAACCTTTAGAATCAAAATATTTGATTTGATTCATTTGAATTTTTATTTTCTCCAACATTTTCTTATATTCTTCTTTTGAGTACTTTTTATTTAAAATATGATATTCTTTCTTCTTGAGACCAACGCAGCCAAAAAGATATTCAGAAGAAAAACAGAGATTGGTATATTCTACAAAACTGTTGTTCCATGACGCATCTAGAAAACGTATATTGTTTGAATTAGTAACTCCTTGGACTTCATAGCATAGCTCTGAAGGGTCGTAGGCGATATTATTGACGTCCATTGAATCTTTCACATTTACGCAGTTGACTGACATATATTTAGAATTTTCAGAATTTCTAACAGAAAAAGCATAGTGCAGATATTTTCCTTCTTCAATATCGTTTCCTGTACAGTCAACACATTTCCGCTGATATGCGAAAACTCTTGGAAAACTATTTTTTAAGATTTCAAATTGCTGTTTCGCTTGCTGAAATGCCTCTCTGCTTTCAGTCAGCTCGGTTACCTTTTTTTTGTATTCTTCTTTTGAGTATTGAACATTAAAGATATGATAGGACATTTGTCGCAATCCTACACAACCAAAGCAGTAATTGCATCCTCTCAAATCATATCCAAGAATTGTATCGGAGCAGGAATCAGCGTACGTAAGATGGGCACACCGATATAAATGCGTGCAATAATTGCAATCAACAATAAATTCCGCATTATTTACATGAAGACAATCATAGGCGTTCTTTGTTTTGTTTGAGTATTGTAGATAAGCTCCATCCTCGTTGTAATGAGAGGCAAAGCATAAGTATGCGTTTTTATTTGATATAGAGTAATTGGCATAATCAGAATTTATATTTTGCGAACCAGTCATAGCTATTCTCGGAATTTTATTCATAAGTTCTTTAAATTGCTCAAAAAAAGACTTAGAAAAATCGTACTCCTTCGAAAACGAGGCTCCATCCCAGCCATCTCCCCACCAGCATTCATGACAATATACAGTAAAAGGTGAGTCTGCTGGATATGTTCCGATAGTTGACTTATGGCACATATCACAAGATCTAGAATAGAGACTGCGTTCATTACGCCATGTCATTCGCCGAATCAGCCGGCATTCAGGACAAAAAGTCGGCGCGAGAACTTTTATTTTTTCGTAAAATCCAAAATCATCCGGCTCGATGGTAAAGTCTTTTTTGCAGTTTTGACAATTTTTAGTTTCTTGTTTCATATTTATTTTAACTATTCTCTAATTCGCGCGAATTAGAGAATCAATAAACTTCCTTGTTGTAACAACTTTCGCAGTAAACTTTTTCAGGACATTCAGGGGCATAGCATGTCTCAAATTCATTCTGGCAATGCCCTTCATGACCGGCAATGTGGCTTCTGTCGCACATACACTTGCGATGCCACAATTTTCTGGCTGATCGCAATTCAAATCTTCTTTTATAGCGACAGTTCGGGCATCTTCTCGGAAATGGTATATTTTCTTTTCTATAAAAAAGAAGCTCGTTTCTGGTAATATTGTAATTTTTAGAGCAATCTACGCAGGAAAAAATCTCGCTCAAATATGAGTCCGGCACGTCTTCTATTTTATCAGGAATTGATGCGCTAGAGAGAGTTTCCATCCCAAAAGTCCCCGGAATATCTACCTCCCAGTGCCAACCTTTGGCCAGAACTTCTTCTTTACTCATCGGCATATAAAGATTGCCCTGCGTTTCGTTATAATAAACCGGCGCGATTTCCGGAGGGAAAAATTCGCCGTACTCCCCCGTCTTCTTCATATGTTCAATAATGCGCCCTTTGAGTTTTTCATATTCCTCCTTAGAATATTTTTTATTAAATATCATGTGGTCTTTTTTTTTCACGCTGACGCAACCAAATATATTCTGGCAGTTTTGGCAAGTATCGCAATACATTGCATTCATATTGTCATAACACA
>DATHJV010000089.1:0-2507 GCA_035489645.1 Minisyncoccota bacterium
ATTTCCGCATCATGAAAATGAAATCGCGCAGTCCGAAGGCGCGACCGGCAAACCTTTCGTTAAATACTGGCTGCACAACGAATGGGTTTTGGTGGATAAGAAAAAAATGGCCAAGTCCGAGAAGAATTTCTACACCTTAAGAGACCTTCAGGATAAAGGTATAGACCCGATAGCCTATAGATTTTGGCTCTTAATGGCGAATTATCGCACCAGAGTAAACTTCGTCTGGGAAGCCCTAGGAGGCGCGGAAATTGCCTTAAAACGGCTTTATAGCCTCTATATAGACTTAGGGGATAAAATTGGAAAAATACACAAAGAATATCAAAATAAGTTTAAAAAATTCATCGATGACGACTTGGACACCCCGCGAGCATTGACAGTTCTTTGGGATGTATTGAAAGACAAAGATATAACAAATGCCGACAAAAAGGCGACTGTTTTGGATTTTGATAAAGTACTTGGACTCGAATTTGAAAAATTGAAAGTAGATATTATTCCGAAGGAGGTAAAAAAACTAGCAGAAGAGCGCGAACAAGCCCGTCAAAATAAAGATTTCAAAAAATCTGACAAACTTCGAGAAAAAATTAATTCTCTCGGCTATGAAATAAAAGACACATTTGAAGGGCAAAAAGTTTCTAAAATATAGGTGGGCTAATTAACACAAGCGATTTGAGTACTTAATGGTTTGGCAGGTCCACTATATCCAGCACTATCTGCGCACCAATAATTTCCTGATGATTTCTGAACACTAATAACATAATTAGTTGCAGAATCTTTACAATTTAAGATTAAAGGCAAAAGAGAATCTTTTATTATTTTAAAATCTGAGTCACTCGTGCAAAATCCAGCATATGAATTTGAATGGCTATCATAATAATTTTCGGCATAAGTTTTTGAAGTGAATATGCGTGATTCTACTATTGTATCTGCAGTAATACTGGAATTATTGATAGATCCAGTATCTGTTTTTGGTTCTGTAAATTTTGGCATTGTCGGTATTGGCACGTTCGTAGGGCTGCAAGAGTATTTATTCATTTGGTAAATTATTGTTCCTTGACCAGAAAAACCAAAACTGTCTGCACACCAGGAAGCAGATGGAGTTGAAACCAACACCGATGAACCTGCATATGATGTTGAATTACTTTTACATATTATATGGCCCACAGTAGACGAATCTATATAATCTAAGACATATTTATTACCACAAGGATTGCTTTCAACTTTGTAATATTGGGTGATAAAATCTCTCAGACCATTCACGTTATTCTTGACGGCGATGTCTTTTCCTAAATCAATAATCAATTTTTTATCAGCAGAACTTAAATCAGAATACGGGGTTGGAATCGTGGTAGATTGATTTGTATTAATTGGTGGAGTTTGAGTGTCTGTTTTTTGTGTCGCAGTATCAATTATAACAGGTGTTTTCACTTTTTTATTTTTATAAATATACACACCACCACCAATGACTATTAAAGCAACGATTATTATTAAAGGAACAATAAAACCCTTTTCGTTATTTTTCATACAAACATAAGTATATCATAACTCATAAATTTTCTCTATTTTAAAAATCTTCCTGCGATACAAAAAACATACCATGACAATATTGGCAATTATTAAATAGACGCCGAAAGAATAAATAGTAAAAGACCAATCTTTTATAATCAGTAAACCTAAAACATTGTTGAATATTCCTGTTAGGTAGACACTTGATGTTTCACTTTCTGGGAATTTCCATCCTTTTATGTAAGTCGGTATAAAGGCGAGAAGATCACTAAGTATTGCAAAAATAATTGATATAGCTAAATTATGCGTTAATGCGTACAACACCAAGGCGAGCATTGAAAATACTCCGCAAATTACATCAAAAGTACTTAACTTCCAGTAAGAATTTTTTCTGAAAATTGAAAAAACAACGACAAGCAAGGGTCCGAAGCCCGCCATAAATACGGGCAGGACAGAAAGACCGGCTCCCGCGCGAAGTTGAAAGAATACGCCAAGAAAGGGACCCAGCAACCACAGAACCCATGACACCAAATTCGGTCGAGTGGTTCCAAAAAATATATTTTTAATGTAGAAGAAAGTGGATATTAAACCGACTACTACTCCAACATAAATAATATTTTCAGGGAGCATGACGGCTAGATGCCTTCTTTTTTGAGTTCTTCTATGATGGCGCGCGCGGAGCGAGAAATCTTTGTGGGAAGTTTGATATTGAGTTTAATCAAAAGGTCCCCGCGCTTGTTCTTGCCGATAGGTACGCCTTTGCCCCGAACGCGAAGAATTTCATTAACCGCCACGCCTTCTGGAATCGTCACTTTGATTTCACCGTCGAGAGTTTGTATCGGATATTCTGAACCCAAAAGCGCATCCGAGAGTTTTAAATTCAAAGTCATCGACAGGTCGTTGCCATCGCGCTTGAAAATCAGATGCGGTGCAACATTTATTTTTATATATAGGTCCCCGGCCGCTCCCTTCGATATTGCCTCACCGTAGCCCGTCATTCT
>DATHJV010000090.1:0-3057 GCA_035489645.1 Minisyncoccota bacterium
ATCGCCCACCAGCACATCACAAAATTCTGGCACAAATGGAAGCACCGCAACTTCTTTTTTTACTTTGGCTAAAATTTCGTCTCGTAATTTTTTTCCGTCAATAATCTGCATTAGGTTCTAGGTTCTAGTGATTAGGTTCTAGTCCCTGGCAACTAGTCCCTAGTTAACTGATAAATTATACACCCAAAAATTCATTTTTTATATCATCCCGATGCGCCGACCTTGCATATCTTTTCATGCTCATCAAAATGCCTAAACCGGCAAATTCAAACAGAAGATGTGAACCTCCATAACTCATAAAAGGCAGTGGGATGCCGGTTACTGGCAAGAGTCCTAAGTTCATGCCGATATTGATGAGTATATGACCCATAAAAAAAATAGCAATACCCATGCCAAAAAGTATTTCAAAATTGTGCGCTCCGAGAGTAGCCGAATAAAGAATCCTCCATATGACTAGCCCATAAAGGAAGAGAATGAGGAGAGAACCTATGAACCCCCACTCTTCGGAATATGCGGCAAAAATAAAATCCGCTTGTGGTTCTGGTAAAAATTTTAGCCGCGACTGCGTGCCAAAACCTAAGCCCTTGCCCACAACTTCTCCGGAACCGACTGCAATCGTCGATTGAAACGCATTATAGCCAGAACCATGTATGTCGGTGAGTGGATGAATAAAATTCATAATGCGGGCTTTCTGGTATGGCGCAAAAATTAAAAACCAAAATGACGCAAAAATTACTATACCAATTGCAAACACGAATAGTAAATGGATTTTAGAAATTCCGGAGACAAGCACCATGCCAAGCCAGATAAAAAAAATAATCATGGCAGAGCCGAAATCAGGCTGAAATAATACTAAGACAAAAGGTATAAATGCGTAGCAACCGGAGATAAAAATGTGTTTTATATTTCTAATCTCTACGTGGCGGCGAGAAAAATATTTCGCTAAAATAAGCACGAGCACTAGTTTCATCATATCGACCGGCTGGAAAGAAAAAAAGCCGAAGTCAAACCAGCTTTTCGAGCCGTGAGAAACATAACCTAAAATAAAAAGAGAAAGTAGAATTACAGAATTTAAAATAAATATAAAGACCAGCACATCTGTTCGCTTTAAAAAACGAAAATCAACGAAAGAAAAAATAAAAAAAATTGTGAAGCCTACCAAGATCCAGATAACTTGCTTGCTAAAAAAATCGCCCGCATCTTCCAGTGGTGTAAAACTCTTCATCGTGACCAGTCCCGCAACAATTATCGGAAGGATAAAAAAAACCAAAAGCCAATCTATCTCGCGTGAAATCATTCCAAAAAAGTTTCTTTTATCCATGTTGTCAATGTATTAATTTAATGAATTTCGTTCAAATCTATTCTATTAGGATTTTCTATTATGTTTTATCTACTTTAATTGGACCGAAAAAATGTTAAACAGGGGGATCATTTCTTTTTCAATAACTGAACTCGGTATGGGTTCCGGCCAGGTAAAAGTAATATTTCTGCTTTCTCCTCCGGTAAGTTTTTCCAGATAGGTGCGGCTAGTAGAAACGGCGTTATGGTTTGAGTCATATAAAATGGCAATCACATCCACCGCTCCGATGGTAAAGAATGAATTATTTTTTATGGTAGCCGTGAGCACAGGACTCGTGTCAACACCGACAAGATTTATATCAGAAACTGACACTTTTAGCTGATTGAGTTTTTCTTGTGAAACTGTCACCCACTGCGGAGTCTGCGTAAATTCAAAAGTCGTATAGACTGGAACAGAATTTCCGATGTCAATCCCGGGTTCAAAGATAGCAAAGCGACCTGTTGGGGGTATATATGTGGTACCTTCACGCTTGCCTATATAAATATTATTTTTGTCAGCAAAACGAAATCTGTAACTTATTTTATTGATCGCGGAATTTTTATTGTGATTCTCAAGATAAGCCACAGCGTTGTAACGTCCTGGAACAACCTTGAATGCACGTGACCAGAGAATTGAAACAGGCTCGGCATAACAAGATGCATTACTGCAAGAACCTCCGCAATCCACACCTACTTCAGTGCCATTCTTTTTATTGTCGAAACAACTCGGTGCTCTATTAAAAGTTGGAGAAATTATCAAAAAACCAAACACCCCAAGAAACAGAACAAGAATAATTACATAAAAAAATTTTCTTTTAGAAGCCCACGTCATTAGGGGATGATAACATAAAAAAATTGAAAAATAAAACAATGGGACGAATGTTAAAAGAGGGACGCCACGACTTGTCGCGGCATCCCTCTTAAATTTGGTCCCAGACACGATGGCGTCTGAGTTTCCTTTTCTTTCTCTCCCAGAGTAGAAACTTTATCCAATTCCAAAGATAAAGAAAAAGACTTTTCACGCAGTTCACCTCACTTTCTTATTTAAATTATTATATCACAATCAATTAAATATTTTTGCTTTGACGCCTAGTTATCCCGCGCCAAAGCAGAGCTTGGTGCGAAGCCATAATTATATCTTTTTTAAAATTTACCTCCTTCGATGATGATGGTTGTCGTTATTTGTCCCTCCCATATGTCCATGGTTATTATTACCGTAATTACCATCGTAATTATAATCAGGGTAACTGATTATATAGCCACCAAAATTGTTGCCATAATTATTGTGATGAGGAGGATTGTTATAGGTTATAATATAACCTCCATAATTTCCATGGCTATAACTGTTGTTGTAGCCGTTGCCATAATACTGCGCCTCGGCACTGGAAGCGATAAAAATTGAGAACAATATAGCTGACACTAAAATTATCTTTTTCATATTTTTCAGTTAATTATAATGGTTTGATTATAAGAAGATAAATAAAAAAAACAAGTAGAAAAAATAATATGAAATAGATTGTTCTGAAGTCAAGTACTTCCTATTCTATCCTGTGATAAGAATGACAAAAATACAAAAAGCAACGATGATGGAATTTTTGCCCATGAAAGACTACCGTCGCCACTATTAGGTTTAGCTTCTCTGTTCGGAATGGAAAGAAATATGTGCTATCATAATATACATGACACCGAGAAGATATAATAAAATGTCGATTTATGGTT
>DATHJV010000091.1:0-3280 GCA_035489645.1 Minisyncoccota bacterium
GCAGCCATTCTTTTAGGCTTGCCGTTGGTCTGAATCCGACAAGCAATCCAACTAAAATCATCACGACAGAGGAAATAATATTTCGCACCAAGTCCGCGACCACATGACCGACTAAAACAGTCGAGCTTGCCATTGGTAGGGATTTGAATCTGTCGATAATTCCTCTCTTAAGATCGGTTGCTACATTAATAGCAGTAGTAGTAGCGCCGAAAGCCGCCATTTGGATTAAAATTCCAGCAACGAGATAGTTTACATAACTTGTTCCGCCGGTGTCGATGGCTCCCCCGAATACATATCGAAAAAGAAGCAGGAACATGATTGGTTGAAGGGCCAAAGACATCAACTGATCCAGATTTTTAAAAATATGTTTTAAGCTTCGAACGATGAGAACACTACAATCTGAGAGCATCCAATAAAACCAGTAGAATGAGAATTTATTTTTTGAAGAAGAATTAGGCATTGTTTTATTTTATATTTATTGTGTCAGTCTCATGACCAGTGAGCTTTAGGAACACGTCATCAAGCGTCGGCTTATGAAGTGACATGCTTTCAACATCAATTCCCGCGGATTCCATTTCATCCAATATCTGTTTTACTTCTTTGACGCCGGCAATGATCGGAATAGTGATACTTTTTTCGTCTTCATTTGCGGTGAAATTTCTACTCCCGATTATCCGTCGCGCTTTTTTCAAATCCTCGGATTTTATAAAGTTTAATTCGAGACGATTTTTACCCACTCGCATTTTCAATTCATCAGCCGTGCCCTCGGCAATGACTTTTCCGTGATCAATTACCGCAATCCGATCGGCCAATTTATCCGCTTCTTCCAAATGCTGAGTGGTAAGCAGAATCGTTGTCCCCGAATGTTTTAAATCCTGGATTATTTTCCACATAGATAAACGACTCCTAGGATCTAATCCGGTCGTCGGTTCGTCCAGAAAAATTATTGGTGGCGTGGCTATGAGGCTTGCGGCGAGATCAAGTCGTCGACGCATCCCTCCTGAATAAGTTTTAGCTGCTCGCTCCGATGCTTCTCCTAAATCAAATTGAGCAAGCAATACTCTCGCTCGTTCTCTGCTCTCAATCTTACTCAAATGATATAATCGCCCCATCATTTCTAAATTTTCTCTTCCAGTTAAATATTCATCGATAGCGGCATATTGCCCGGTGAGTCCGATGATCTTTCGCACTTCATCTGCGTCTTTCACTACATCAAGACCATTGATCCGCACTTCTCCGCCATCCGGGTCTAAAAGGGTACTTAAAACTCTGACGGTAGTTGTCTTACCCGCGCCATTTGGTCCCAGTAGCGCAAGCATCGTACCGCGCTTAATCGATAGGTTAATACCTTTCAGAACTTTGAGATCCTTGAAAGATTTTGTGAGGTTAGTAACAGATATAGCAATATCATTTGTCATGGAGTTATTATTGTATAGCAAATAAAAAAATATTCAAATCATCAGTGCGATAATTGTTCGAAACTAGAATCTTTTTAGCTAGAAATCTTGTCCAAAAAATTAAATAAGAGCCTGTTCATTTCAGAATAATCATTACTTCTCAATTGTTCCGCTGTTTGTATATATGGCAGGCCTTTATATTCTTCTAATTCATGAGCATTATTCTTGATCATTCCCTCAATTGCGGGAGGAGTAAATTCAAAATGGCACTGGAAACCATAGATAGTAGGGGAATAGCGAATTATCTGACTGGGACAACCGTCGCTCTGTGCGAGGACTTTTGATTCTTTGGTAAGTCCGGGCATGTCGCCGTGCCAATGGCCGACCATAAATTTTTCCGGAAATGAGAAAAATATCGGGTCTTGTTTGCCATCCTCAGTGAGTGTGACAGGGAAGACGCCAATTTCTCTGTTTGGACTGTGCTCAAAATGCGCGCCCAGAGCAACGCCCACCAATTGCGCGCCCAGGCATATTCCGAGCAGAATCTTCTTTTCAAAGTAAGCTTTTCTTATGAAATCAATTTCCTTTTGAGCGTCAAAGTACGAGCATTCTTCTATCGTCGTCGCGGGAGATTGCGGTCCGCCCATGATGATTAGGAAATCAAAATTTAATCTTTCCGGGAAAACATCCCCGGCGTATAGCTTTGTGTATGAAATATGATGGCCCTTGTTTTCTGCCCATATTAATATTGCTGAAGGAGACTCAAAACTTTCATGCATTATTATGTGGAGTTTCATATTTCTATTATATCAAACTTACGGGCCGGGAGACTTGGAATCTCACTGCTCGTCCCGCTATGGCGGGACTGCGCTTTGGAAACCTTGCGGTTCCAACGCGACGCTGCCTCCACTGCGGTAAAACTGCCGTTTTCCCGACCCCTTTCCCGTTCTCATCCGGCGCCTCCCATCGCTCACTCTGCTCGTGCTGGGAGACTTGGATTCGAACCAAGATAAACGCCTCCAGAGGGCGCTGGCCTACCGTTAGCCGATCTCCCAATATTTTTTCCGGGTCTCCCAATTTAAGAACAATAATATAAAAAAGACGTTTAATCAATCAATCTATCAGTCTTTTGGTTTAAATGATGCGTTAGTATATACTAGCAGTAATGAAAAAAAATTTGCCTTTCTTCCTTTTTATGGGTTTTCTATTTTTGTTTGTCTGTCTATTTTTTATCTTTCCGGAATTTTTTAGCAGTCAGACCTCTTATATAAGAAGCGATGAAATGATAAAAGATAAAAAAACGGCTGTTCTCGCTTATCCGCCACTTGATATTTTAGCCTACGATAAAAAATTAAATGAAATCGCGAATAATCCACCTCCTCCAAAACCGACAACTAAAGTTGTCAAAGATCCAAAAACCGGCGAAGTTACAACTGTGACTATCCCTCCTCCTCCGCAAAAGCCTAGTCTGTGGCCGGTCAACGCCGTTTATCCGAATGATGGAGCGATCTTGCCCTTCTGGCGCATCGTCGCTTATTATGGCAATTTATATTCAACCAAAATGGGAGTTTTGGGTGAATATCCGGAAGACGAGATGCTCGCGAGATTAGATGTAGAAGTTAAAAAATGGGAAATAGCCGATCCAAATACCCCGGTTATTCCGGCTCTTCAATATATCGCAGTTGTTGCCCAAGGGGCAGGGGGTGCAGACGGTAAATACAGAGCCCGGATGCCGGAAAATGAGATTAATAAGGTGCTCAAAATGGCAGCAAAAATAAATGCGCTCGTAATTCTTGATTTGCAAGTCGGTCTTTCTGATTTACAGACGGAAGTTCCGTTACTAAAAAAATATCTGCAATTGCCAAATGTGCATGTGGCGATTG
>DATHJV010000092.1:0-4146 GCA_035489645.1 Minisyncoccota bacterium
ACTGACCGTGCCATTGGTGGCGAACGCTCCCGCATCGGGGGTTGAGACAAATTCCGCGCGTGCTGGTGCCGCCGCGGCGATAATGACGAAGGCGGCGAGCACAAAAGCTACAGATCTGATTCTACAGCGCATCGTACACAAATTATATATTATTTTCTTGCATTCTTGAAGTATTCGCTCGTGACAGACCCGAAGTAACCGGTACCCGGTGGCCGAGAGCCTGCTCCGGTTGATGAGAGAGTTAAAGTTAAAAATGCTTTTCGTGTTCGCACTCATTCATTTTGATATGGTACTCCATATTTTTATTTTAAATAACTATCAAAGTATATCGCGTGACAGGTATATCCGCCCGGATTCTTTTCTAGGTAATCTTGATGGTAGTCTTCCGCTGGATAAAACTTGGTGAGTGGCTCCAGAGTTGTAACCACCGGGTCCTTCCAGCGTTTGGAATCGTTCACAAGTTTTATAAAATTCTCCGCTTCTTTCTTTTCCCCCGCATTGCCGAAAAAAATCGCCGAGCGATAGGATGTACCTCGATCATTCCCCTGTTGATTTAGGGTAGTGGGATTGTGTATCTGGAAGAAAAAATCAAGCATTTTTTTATATGAAGTTTTTTCGTCGTCATATTCTATTTCCACCGCTTCCGCGTGGCCTGCGTGATTTTCGTAGGTTGGATTAATAACACTCCCGCCGGTGTAACCGACCGTCGTATCAATAACCCCCGGCTGTTTCCGGATTAAATCTTCTAAACCCCAAAAGCAACCTCCTGCTACTATTATTTTTTTTGTCATATATTTTAATATTTTTTTTTATTTATTTCCCCGGAATGAATTTCATTGATATTGAGTTCACGCAGTGCCGGATATTTTTTTCCGTCAATCCCTCTCCGGTAAATAAATGGCCTAAATGTGCTCCGCAATTCACGCAGGTTATTTCCGTGCGCATACCGTCTGCATCCATACTTTTATGCACCGCGCCCGGTATCTCATCATCAAAAGAAGGCCATCCGCAGGTGGATTCGAATTTCTGTTTAGAAGTATATAAAGGCGCATCACACTGGCGGCAAACATACATCCCGTTCGCCTTATTATCTACGTATTCCCCGGTAAAGGGCGCTTCCGTCCCTTTATCGATAATCACCCTTTTTTCTTCGGCTGTCAGTTGGTTCATTTTCATTGTTGTGAAATGTTTATTAATTTATCGCTTCTCCATTTTGTGAAACTGTCATTCCTTTTTTCTTTAATTCTTTAAAAAATTCTTCTGTGGGCACTGCCACGTCCGGTGTAAAACTGCCGCGCGCTTTAATCCGGCCATCTAAAACCATCTGGGCGATAATTGATGCGGGCATTCCTGTATCGATATTACATCCCGCTTCGCTCCAACCCGGCAGCGTATAGACAATACACTCCATCCTCTCTATCAGAATATCTCCATCTTTACCCTTGCCGGATACTTCGACCCACAAATTTTCCCTCTCCGTGTACTCCTCCGGCCGCTTTAGTCGGGTCAGGATTCTAGCCATTGCATCAACTGGTGCCATCTGTATTTTTTCAAACGGTAGCATTTCATATTCGCCAAAGCCGAGCTCAATCAATTTTTTTATTGTTTCCAGAGAATGATCCGGAAAGCCCGCATAATAGCGAATATTCTTTGGCTTCAGATGCGCGTAGTCAATTGAAAATGTGTAAGTCTCAGGGTGGGCCACGAGATAACATTTTTGTGAACCGATTTCTCTAAATTCCCTAGTAACCTCGGTTCCTTGGGGATCTTTTTCAACCCAGATACCATTTTCGATTAAAGGCGCGGTATCCGTCAG
Organism: Minisyncoccota bacterium; assembly: GCA_035489645.1. Taxonomy (GTDB): domain Bacteria; phylum Patescibacteriota; class Minisyncoccia; order Phycocordibacterales; family UBA9973; genus UBA9973. Next base: position 1,817 of record DATHJV010000092.1, read on the forward strand.
TTCCCAGAAAACACTCGGCATAGAAAATGGAACATAAAACTTTTTAACATTAGAATCCCAGGCAAAACCGAGCTCAATCGTATCTATTTCCTCAAAAAACTGTGATACATGCTTCATCATGACATTATTGATGCCAGGAGTTGAGCCGCAACCTGTTATCGCCACCAGGCCAGCCTTTTTAAAATCATCATGCATTGCGAGCTGTTTTTTTGTCATATCAATCTCAGACCCAAGGTCGATAATATGTTTTTTTTCCTCCAGACAATTCTGGCATACGACATCATTCCAATCTCCTTCCGCGCAATTAATGACAATCGGCGCATCGACGCTCTGCAGCAATTTCTTCAGAGTCCCTTCTTCGCGCAAATCAATTTCCGAAAAAGGAGTGCCTTTAAATTTAGACAAATTCGTTTCTGACCCATCCCGGTAAAGATCAGCACAATATACCTTGTATCCGGATTCCAGCAGATCGCGGGTAACGATTTGACCCTGCATACCGCTTGATCCAATAACTAAAAAATCATATTTCATATTACTGCTATTGTATCATATATTTAATTTGAATATGATATGATATTAACACTTTATGAAAAATGAAATATTTTGGAAAAACCAAGGATATAAGATACGGTCGGAATTACGCGGAAACATTGAGTGCGAATATCTAATTGTCGGTGGCGGAATAACGGGAGTGTCAGCCGCATATTTTCTCGCAAAATCTGGCTCTAAAAACATTGTCTTGGTTGAAAAGAATTATATTGGGTCCGGCGCCACCGGCAAAGCGGCTGGCACGCTGGTGCTCCGGGGGGAAGCGGATTTGGGAGATCTATATAAAAACCATGGACCAAAAAAAGCCCGGCTCTATTGGCAAGGTTTACATGAGGCGCTAAAAAAAATAAAAAAGGTTATCCTGGAAGAAAAGATAGACTGCGACGCCGAACCTCAAGACACGCTCTATTGCGGTAGTATTCGCAAAACCCACGTTGATCTCAGACACGAATACACTCTAGAAAAACGTCTTGAGAAAAAAACAAAATTTCTCAAGGGCGATCAATTTAAAAAAGAACTGAATACGAATTTATTTACCCATGGAATGCTCTCCTCGCTTCACGGCCTTTCGGTCAATCCCTTAAAATTGGTTCAAAATCTGTCGGTCAAATTAGAAAAATATGGCGTAAAAATTTACGAACAAACTGCCCTTTTACAAACATCTCAAAATATAGCAAAGATGGAGCATGGAACCGTTAGATACAAAAAACTTATCTCCGCTGTAGATCTGGATAATCCTATTTTCAGGGTCAGAAATCAAAAAACTACTATCGCCATTACCCGACCGCTCACCGAATCTGAGCTTGTCCAAACGGGACTAAAAAAGAAAAAAATCGTTTACGACTCGAAAAAAAATTATAACTATTTCAAAGTGTTAAAAGACAACAGAATGCTTTTTGGATACGGCATTATCCTTGTCCATAAAAAGGAGAGGAGGACCGATCTCCATATCCCGCATTTGAGACGAATTGAGAGTTTTATAAAAAAACTTTTTCCTTATTTGAATCTTGAAACGGAATATGCCTGGACGGGAAACTTCGGGGTAACGCGCAGCTACGAACCGCTAATCGAATTAGAGAATGATGCAGTTAAAATTTCCGGAGTCGGATCGCAAGTCGTTTGCTTTATGGCGGCGGAGCATGTCGTCAACAAACTCTTAGGTAAGAAGTCAAAAATGGATGAGTACTTAAAAACAATTGTCGAGTAAATTAACCCTCAATTGTTCTGTTCAAAACATTTTTAAACAATACTTTTTCCGGTACGGATTTTTTGAAACTTAAAAATCCTGAAGTTCTCGCGTCGCCGCGCTCGAAACCCCTTCAAAAGTATGTTTAAAAAAGTTTTGTATTTAAAGCATTCCATTAAAATTACTAATTCAAAAGGAACCTCAGACTGGAAACTACTCGAATCTTTTTAAATTCAGGACTTCCTGGATCTTTATCGGTAATATCAAATACACCCTGATTCCCCCGAGAGATAGAGCCCAAGCGAGACCCGGACTCTTTGGCAAATTGCGATGCCGAGTCCTTAGCATTTTTTATTGCCTCGGCCAGCATTTCCGGCTTGACGCTGTTTATGTCCGAAAATTGAAATACAATGGAATTTTGGCTCATAGTAATCCCCTGCTTTACCAAGGACAAAGTATCTTTGGAGGAAGATTTTACAAGGTCAACTTTCTTGGTATAGACGGACATTTGCGTGTTCGCATTGTACCTGAATAATGAATCTTTGTAGGTATCTTGATATATATTAACCGGCGCGATATTTATCTCCGAAACGTC
>DATHJV010000093.1:0-29459 GCA_035489645.1 Minisyncoccota bacterium
CTGCGAGGTTGCTCCGGGTATGGTAGTCGACGGAGACGAGAATATGTTAAAAATCGTCTATAACAATCTGATTCGCAATGCTTGGAAGTTCACGCGCAAAAAAAAGACGCCGCGCATCGAAGTGGGAATGATTGAGAGGGGCGGCATTCCCGTATACTTTGTACGCGATAACGGCGCGGGGTTCGATATGCAGTACGTGAACAAGCTCTTCATCGCATTCGAACGTCTCCATAACGCCGCAGAATTTGAAGGCACGGGCGTCGGTCTCTGCTTGGTGCGTCGCATCGTCGAGATGCATGGCGGGACGATCACGGCGGAAGCCGAAGTTGATAAAGGCGCGACCTTCTGGTTTACAATTCCAAAGCAAAAAGCTAACAGCGTGACATCGGCATAGGTGACGGTAAACTCTACACACGCGACCCCGACCAGTAATGGCGGGGTCTTTTTTTATCATTGTAAAACGTATTACGTCGTGCAAACCATCTTGGAAATAATTTGCAACTTGAGATAAAGAATTATGCTATAATGAACTTGTGACCATGAAACGAAACATTTTGGTAAATAAAATTCTAGTTGTGCTGGTAATTATATTGGCAAGTTCGCTTTTGTTTGAGACCTATAATAAAAAACCAAGTTCGACTGGTCAAGTAGAGCCGGCTAATTCACAAAATACGCAAAAGATAAAAAACACTGTTCCTAAGGAATATGTTAAAAAGACAGACGACAGTGCCAATAAAGCAACTTTTGTCTTCGTTGTCCCAGTAAAAAAGCAGGACATCATCGGCGCCAATATCCGATACTGTATTGTGAGCGCCAGCGCCGGAGCTCAAGCTGAAGGAAGGGAGGAAGAATGCAAAGAAACTATTCTTTCGAATAGTTTCTCTTTGCAATACAACGAGGCAACCAGGGCTCTAATAATTTCTGATCCCACACCGGGCGAATGGGGTCCTGACGGTGGGCCATTTCGAATCGGCTGTGCCGCTTGTTTTAGTGTAATAGAGTTCAACGGTATCCATACTTCTGACGGTCAATTGCTGCCCAAGGCGGTAGTGACTGTATATTAAGAACCTAGAATTATAGAGAATCCTTCCTTAGAATCCAGATGGAGTCCTGCGTTCCTGAATCATCAAGAGACCGGTAATGATAAGGAGAAGAATGAAGAACCAAAGGATATACTTGTTATTCAAGAAATCTCCAAATGCATTACTAACTGCTGCCGTTTGCGTCTGGTCAGTAAGCGCAGGGGTTGTTGATGTGTCCACAAAGGTATCTACCGGAGCTTCTACTATTTGCGGTAGAGGACTGACGGAAACATTTGCCGGAGCATTTGAAACGGTTCGAGCAATAGTTTGAGGGATACGAAGAGATGTTGTTGCAATAATTCTGTAAGTAGAATCAGCATTCGTTTTAGGATAGGAGAAATTTAAAGTATAATTTCCGAGTGCTGCAGATGCAGGGACGATCCAATCCAATTCATTGATACCTTTTATATTGGCGCCTGTCCCGACAAATATATTTGATCCAAAAAAATTAGAAACCAGGACAAGAGTCGTGTCTGTCGCGCTATCCCTGGATGTCTCCCAAGTTATGGCATAAGTTTTTCCGATAGTAAGTGTGTTCGTAGCGACAGTCGAACCTGCAGGCATGACCCTAATATTAGAAATTTCTAATACCGTTCCACCACCGCTAACTCTGCTACTTCCACCACTATGTCTGCCACCAGTATCTGTAGGAGTAGTCCCGCCGCCTCCTGTTAAACCGCCCTCATCAGCATTAGAACCTCCACCGACTGGAGTGCCATTGCCTTCGCCAACATTAGAACCTCCACCGACTGGAGTGCCATTGCCTTCGCTGCCATTAGAGAGTCCTCCTGCCGGAGCGCTATTACCTTCGTCGCCATTACTGCCACCTGCGCCTGGAGCACCGACTGCAGCGAATGCAGACGTGGCCGAAAAGACAACGGAAAACACTAAAACTGCTATAACCACATATTTCAATAAAGTCTTTGTTTTATTCATATAATCCGATATTCCATTAATCTCCGACCTATTAATATTATTAGTCTAGCATAGTCTGAGTTGTTTGTCAAGTACCTGAATGAGGCAAAAAAAAGCGCCTGTGAATAAACCACAGGCACTAGTTTTTGATTTAATTAATCTGTCTGGCTGAATCCCACCGAAGGGACTAAGCCGACGACTTGCTTCGCGAATCCCCCTTGTTGAGCTGGGCCGCGAAGTGACTTGAAGAATTTAGGTCCCACATTTGTGAAAGACCGCGAATAACCGTCGGGCAACTGCTCCTGGAACAATTCCCAAGCTGCAGGCGAATTCGGCAATGGTCCAGCCCACAGAACCGTATAGCTCGCGTACAAACTCGGCTGCCCTACCAGAGTAAACACAGGTAGGATATTAGTCCCTGTGTTTACTCTCGACATCACCATCGCTGGTGCAGTCGAAACGGCGAAACTGTCTCCGATCGCGGTTGCTGCGTGTCGCATCGCGCACGACAATCGGAATGGATCATTTATCAAAATGTAGCTCTCAATTGTCGCTCGACTCGCTGCGTCGCTGTACTTGAAAAACACCCTGTAATGGACAATGATTTCATTCACTGGGACCAGCTGCCCCGAAGTATATGTGTTCGTCACACCTCCGGCACCGTATTCCCCGCCGAAGAATGTTGTAGGGCTAAAGCTGAGCTCCTGCCCATTCGCAACATTCGTAGCCACATTTCCCGCGAATCTCAAACTGTCAGGGGCATCATCTGAGTCAATCGCGAACAAAAATTCGCGTGGGTGGTGCTTCGCAACGCTGTCCCTGATTTTCGCGAAACAATGCCCGCTCAACCCCTCAACACCATTGGTATGGAGCGCGATATAGATCCACTTCAGTATATCTTTATGCACAAAATCTTTACTCGACCCAATTACCGTGAAGGCACCCGGGTCCGTTTGAAGATTCCCCAATGCCCCCGGTGAACGAAATCGGGCATACTGCATACCCTTCTCTAGGTAAGCAGTAATGTTCGTCGAATTCGGTCCGGGACCTGTTGACCAAGTGAACTCGTAAGTGATTTCTGCCCGGCCGGTATTCGCCGCCAGGCCCATTAATAGGACGAGCCCAAGGAGGCTCAGTTTCGTCTGCATTTTTATCTTTCTGGCCGTTTGACGATCACATACCTCTCCATAACAATGGAAAGTTGATTAACCGAATATGCGATTTTCAAAGGGCTCTATAAATTTGACTCACTGCGGAGTGTAGCACAAATCTGGCAGAAAGTCAAGGCGCATGTAACGGTTTGATAGCTTGATACACGAGAGTAAAATGAGGTTATCCACACATTAATAAGTAGACATTCTTGCATTATCTCATATATGATATATACTGCATCATATGGATAAAACGAAAAAAGGGCAGGAAAAAAGTGTCCAGACCGAACAGCAAAAAATCGGTTATTTTATTAAAGAGTTGAGGGAGCACAGAGGAATGACTCAAGAAGAGTTTGCTGACGCTCTGAACACTTCCCAGAGCTCTGTTCCTCGGATGGAGAAAGGTGAACAAAATTTCACTACGGAGTTACTCCGGAAAATAAGCAATGTCCTGGACCACCAAATTGTTTCCGTAAATGATTCCATTGATTTTGAGGTAAAAGGAGGCAAGAAACTAAGTGGGACAATTAAAACAAATTTTTCTAAAAACGGCTCGGTCGGGCTCCTTTGCGCTTCAATTTTAAATAGCGGTACTACCACACTCCATGGCATCGCTAGGATTGAGGAGGTTTATCGGGTCATCGAGATTCTGGAGAGTATCGGAGTCACCGTAAAATGGCTCGATCAAAATTCGGTGAGTATCGTTCCTCCAAAAACGTTTGTTTTAGAAAATATCAATGTAGAATCGGCAATTAAAACACGTTCCGTCGTAATGTTGATCGGACCGCTGATTCATAAATTACCTTTATTCTCTATCCCCCACCCGCATGGATGTAATTTGGGTAAAAGAACGATCGCGGCGCATATTTATGCCCTTGAGACACTCGGAGTGAAGATAAAAACTACAGAAAAAAACTATGAAGTTACCGCCAAAAAATTAAGACCGGGTGATATAGTTATGTATGAATCCGGAGATACAGCCTGCCAAAACGTTTTAACTGCTTCTGCTCTTATCGATGGTACGACAAAAATGAGTTTCGCGAGCGCCAACTATATGGTTCAGGAAGTGTGTTTTTTTCTGGAAGCATTAGGAGTGAAAATTGAGGGCATCGGCACCTCCAATCTGACCATCCATGGTGTCAAAAAAATTGACAGGGATATTGAATATAGCAACAGCGAAGACCCGATCGAATCAATGATGTTTATATCAGCCGGAATTATTACTGATTCGAGGCTGACCATCGCCCGCTCACCGATTGATTTCTTGACTCTCGAACTGGAAAAGTTGAAGAGGATGAATTTGAAATATAAAGTGTCGAAGATATATTATTCCTTCAACGGCCGGACCAGGCTGGCTGACATAGAAATATTCCCAAGTAAATTGAAAGCGCTGAATGATAAGCTGCACTCCAATCCTTATCCCGGCATAAATATCGATAATTTGCCATTTTTTGTTCCGATTGCGATAAAGGCTATAGGGCAGACTATGATTCACGACTGGGTCTATGAAAATCGAGCTATTTATCTGACGGAATTAAATCGCTTGGGAGCTGATATAACTTTGGCCGATCCGCATCGTCTTTATATAAACGGCGGAACGCCGCTCTCTGCCGCGCAAGTTGTCTGCCCTCCGGCCCTGCGGCCATCGATGGTGATTCTCATCTCAATGCTGGGCGCCAATGGCACTTCAATTTTGCGAAACGTCTATATGATAAGTCGAGGTTACGAAGAAATTGCGCAGCGACTAAACTCAATCGGCGCGGATATTAAAATAATCAAAGGGAGTTAAGATGTTTAAACATGAACTTTTCTTTGGTACGGATTTTTCTAAGCTTAAAAAATCCTGAAGTTCTCGGCTCGCCAGCCTCGAAACCCCGCGAAAAGTTATGTTTAAACATCTTCCAAAAATTATAGTAGTACTAGGTCAAACCGCCACAGGTAAAAGTGCCCTTGCAGTTAAAATTGCCAAGAAAATAAATGGTGAGGTAATTTCTGCCGATTCGAGACAAGTTTATAAAGGGCTTGATATTGGTACAGGCAAGATTTCTGAGAAGGAAATGAAAGGTATTCCTCATCATTTGACTGACATAGTGAATCCGAAGAGAATATTTACGGTTGTCGAATATCAAAAAAAGGCAATCTACGCCATGGCTGAGATTGCAAGTCATGGCAAGGTACCGATTATTTGCGGAGGCACGGGGTTCTATATTGATGCCATAACGAAAGGAGTCGTTTTTCCCGAAGTTCCGCCAAATCTAAAATTACGTAAACAACTTGCTAGAAAGTCTGCGATCACATTATTTCTAATATTAAAAAAAGTAGACCCAGTAAGAGCAGCAAATATAGATCCAAAAAATAAAATTCGATTAATCAGGGCCATTGAAATAGCCAAAACCTTGGGCAAAGTTCCTAAAATTATACAGCAAGCTCCCGCTTATAAATTTGTGAAAATCGGCTTGTATTTACCACCTGAAAAATTGAAAAAGAGAATAGAAAAAAGGGTAAAAAAAATGTTCGCGGATGGATTGCTTGAAGAAATTAAAAATCTTAAAAAAGCTGGTGTATCAAATAGAAGGCTAAAGGAGCTTGGTTTTGAGTACTCTAATCCAAATTATGAAAAAGTAGTTAAGGAAACATTGAAATACGCAAAACGCCAGATGACGTGGTTCAAGCGAGACAAGAAAATAAAATGGATTGACGCATCAAAACCGGAAGCTATTCGTCCGCTTTCGGCTCATTTAATGGAAAAGATTTAACATTTTGAAAAAAAACTTTGAGCTTAAATTCTTGGGCGGATAAATTTTTATACTCCCTAAGCAATTGATCTAATTTTTTGGCCTTGTGGCTCAAACCTTTTTTTACTTCGAGCTCAACTATCTCGGAGCAAACAACGCGTGTGGTGTCCACAATGTATTCATACTTTTCAAATTCTCTCTTATAAAGCTTGTCATAGCCTAATGTCTGGAACAAATCCACATTGCTATCCATTTCCCTTAAGTCTGCCTCATAGCTTTCCGCTTTGGTCTTTTCCGCTCCCCGTATATATCTTTCAGAATTGAAATCCATATATTTACTTTATCATAAATTATTTTATAATGGTATGATTAGTGTGTAACAGCAACTTAACAATTAATTTATGAAAACAATAGTCCACTGGATTGTCTCAACGCTCGCCATATTATTAACAGCCTATCTTTTGCCAGGAGCTCACGTCGACGGAATAGTCGCGGCACTTATCTTGGCTGTAGTTCTCGGCGTTATTAACGCCGTTCTACGCCCACTTCTTGTATTACTCACTTTCCCTATCACTATTTTAACTCTCGGACTTTTTGTGCTTGTAATAAATGGGCTCCTAGTTATGCTCGCCTCCTATATTGTGCCCGGGTTTACAGTTGATAGTTTCTGGTCCGCGCTTGCCTTCGGCATTGTGCTCGCAATCGTAAGCTCGGTACTGCATATGTTTGAAAAAAAAGTCTTATAACTTTCTCTCTCGAGCAAGATCTATCGTGTGTCTTCCAGTTTGCACTTTTAAAATAGTTTTGTCAGAATTCTGCAAAGCATCTTTGATCCTCTCAACCTGCTTAGGAAAAGTGTTTGCCGGCAACTTATCCGTTTCAAAAAATTTAATCTGATCAGCTTCGTTATTTAATGTCGCTCGTCCGCCGATAATTTTACATTTAAAAGATAGAGCTAAATTATCTTCATCACGCTTGCTATAAAAACCGAGAAGTTTTTCAACTTCAACATCAAATCCCGTTTCTTCTTTCACTTCCCTTTTCACACCCTCCCAAGGCGGCTCCCTGGCCTCTAGACCCCCTCCAGGTAAATTCCATAAATCATAATCCGTCCTATGAACAAGTAAAACTCTGTTTTGCTCGTCAAAAATTATTCCGAACACCCCTACAGTAAATTTTGCTCTATTTTTTTTCATAATTGCGGGCTGTAAAAATCTAGAATGGAACACTATTCAGAGTATGGTCCTTGATTGGAATAGTGTCTTCCGAGGCCTAGATCTTGTAAATTAATATAATAAACCAGCATTATTCTAGCATATAAAGGGCGCTGGGGGCATCTGGAGGCCGGAAAAACACTACCGGTGGCTCATTCTAGGTAATTATGTATGACTTCCCTAAAAAGGCTTTGATTTTTCATCTAGGGGGTAGGCGGCAGTCATTTTGAAATGAAATTTAGTTTCCTGAATCTAAAAAAATTCTGCCCGATTTTAATAGATGTTGATAACTTAACACATGACCTCTCATAACATAATTGAAAATTTGCTATAAAAAATCAAAGAACATATACTAAAAACATGGAGGAATCAATGAAAAAAATTTTAGAGCAGTATTCCAACACTGTGCCTGTGCCAGTTGTTGCAATTGCTGGTGAATTAAATGCAGAGGTGTATGAATCTTCCAGTTTACCTGATTCAAAATCAGGTTCAATAAGCAAGAAAGATAAGGGCGGTTATGAAATTATTGTCAACGCCAACCATTCAACAAATAGGAAAAGATTTACTATTGCTCATGAAATCGCTCATATTATTTTACACAGTGATATTTTGGAGAAAGCCAAAACTCATGAGGATTTTTCTAAAAGGCCAGTTATGTTGAATAGAGATTCAAAGGATGCTGGTATAAAAATAGAAAAAGAAGCTGATAAATTAGCGGGGCAAATCTTGATGCCAGATGATTTATTTAAAAATATATGGGGAATGTCTAATTCTGTCGAAGAAGTAGCAGATTATTTCCAAGTTTCTCAGTCAGCTGCTAACATGAGAGCAGGGATGCTTTTTAAACAATCAATTTATTGATTTTGTGAAAAGAATTTTTACAGATGAAGAACTTAAGAATGATGATAAGGTAAAGGGACACGAAAGAAGGCAAAAACTCCTAGATGCTTTGTCTATAGTTGCGCAGGTTGCCATTTATGTAATACCTATTTGTTTGGGAATTTTTTATGTTTTGATTCTTGGGCATAAAATAGTCATTGGGGACTGGGTTGGCCTTGAGGGCTCTATTACAAGTATGCTAATTCCTGTTATTACTTACCTAGTGGGAGTTATGACTAGATCGGGGATGTTGCCAAAATGAATTCCAGCCACGATTTCGTAAACGCCTTTTCTTTAAATTTTTTATCATAGAGACTAGGCCATCATCATTAAAAGTATTCATAATTTTTTACTTTAAATTTTTTAGATTTATTTCGGGGTCCGGGTAAACTTCATTTTCCGGGGTATATTTTATTGCTTCATGAAAATATTTTTTAGCGCTGTCGAAATTTTTAAGTTCGGCAAAGATAACCCCGATATTATTTGAGGTTCTTGAAGCAATATTATCTCGTCGAAGATATGAATCGGCGTATTCAAAATATTTTGGCAAAATACGTCGGGTTTCCCCAATATCAAGCTGTGAGTCGGGTTGTGATCTTGCATATTCCGCGGCTTCCGCACTAAGTTGATCCATTACTGCGTTATAACAGGATAAAGCGCTTGCTAATTTTCCACTATTTTTAAAATCACTTGCTTCGTTTATTAGTTTCTGTAAATCCATAAAAATTAAAATTTAAACATTTTTTTCTCTTTCTGAGTGAGTTCATACATCTCCATGAACAGTTCGTCTATCTCGTTCTTTAAGGCATTTATAGTATGCGAATCTATTGCCGGCATTTCTTTTATCGACATTAATGAAATCGGCTTTCTAGGTGTGCCTATTTTGTCGTGGTAATTCTTTATCGAATCACTAACGACTCGCTCATATCCTTTTTCTATTGGAAAAAGATATTTGTTATCATTTTCAGTTAAAATAAGCTTATCTTTTTGGACATTCATTGAGTCAAATCGCTGTATAAGAGAATTAATTTTCACGATGTCAGAAATAGATTTTTTTTCAAGTTCTAAAATTCTTGTTGCCAATTTTATTACACTTTCTTTCTTAGATTCTTTCTCCGCACTGTCGATTTTAGGAATACGGACAAACTCTTTTATCGTCTTAATACCGATTAAAAAACTTTTCTCATTTTGAACTTTGAATAATGCATTAAGAATATTCAAATTCAAAGAGGAATTTAATAGGGCAAATAAGTAAATCATTTCTTGTTTATTGTTGGAAGATATTAGAATCCAGTTGAAATCAAGCATTATATTTTTATCAGAAAATTTAAAGTTGTCAGGATTTATATATCTCCAAACGATTTTGTATTTTTTCTGAAATACATCGAATCCTTGAGCCCCTCCGGGCAATCTAATGTTATTTTTATCTATTGAATGACCTGATGTTTGAAGATTATAACTAGGACTATTTTGAACTAGTAGGAAATCGCCATTCTCATCATTTCTAATTTTTGATTTTAAGAAGACCAGCCCTTTATCGAAATAAAAAACATCGCTGAATTGTTTTAATGAAATTTCTGGAAGACGGTATATATCCAATTTATCCAATGCAAGGTACTTCTCAAAATAGTCTTGAAAATCAGAATTCCAAGTAATGAAATTCCAATTTTCAATTTTTTCTTTTAATTTCTGCTGTGAAATATCTTTGCTGTATTTACTACGATTAATTTTTATCTCCCGAAATATGTTCTCGATATCCGTTTCTATGTTAGGAAAATGTACGCATTCTACCTGATTCGATTTCTTTGGTTTTTCTTTACTGCACACGATAATCAAACTGGACGTCGGAATTTTTCTCTTTTGATTTGTACCTCTGCCAATGAACAAATTTCCGGCAAACGTAACAATTTTTTCTAAAGTGTATTCATTCGCGAGTTGGTATCTCACTACATCAAGATCACCTGAAGTAAGTAATGTTTGAGGAACGATATAAGCAAAACGTCCATGTGGCTTTAAAAGTACGAACCCAAGAGCCATAAAAAATGCGTAAAGGTTAGGTTTTGGGGCGTATGCTTTCTTTCTTCCAGGAACTGTATTCAAATTCCAACCATAAATGTCATTCATTTTTATACCGCTTTCCTTATTTTGAATAGATTTGACTATTTTCACTCCCAACTTTGAACACTCGTTATAACCAATATAAGGTGGATTTCCAATTACGAAATCAAACCGACGACGAGGAATTGTATTTGTACCCCCACCAAGTGTTGATAGACTTTGTTTCATTTCATCTAGGTCGCGTTCATCACGCATAAATCCGTCATATCTCCATCCGAGAGCGAGGCGACCTTGCATTTCGTTATAGAGATTAGCTTTTCGGCTTCCCATGTCTTCAATGAATTCTGAAATTGAGTCTTCTGTCATGAAAAGCTTTAATTTTTTATCAATCGGATTGTTATATTTTTCGCTTATAACTGATGGAAGTAAACGCATAAGAATACTCATTTCAGCAAGGTAGAGGGGAAATTCGTCAACATCTAACCCGAAGATGTTCTGATTGACATCTTCTTCAATTTTTTTAGATTCTATGGCTGTCGTATAACTTCCTGCTTGCATTATCTCGCGTACCGCTGAGTAAAGAAATGTTCCGCTTCCACAACTTGGATCAATAATTGAAATATTTTTGTGATTTCTTTTTTTTATTTCATCACTCGTATATCCAATCTCCCTTAACATAAAATCAACGACTTCGGGGTCCGTAAAATACTGCCCATAGTTCTTCTCTTCGAATAACTCCTTGAGATAATTTTCGTAAATCGCACCAAAAATATCGTTCTGTATATTGGCAAATTGATATTGCTTAATAAAGATGAAAATATCTAAAAAAGGTGACATATTCATTATGTCATCTTTACCCGAATAAAGTAATTCCTTTACTTGTTTAATAATAATCTCTTGTTCTTTGTAGAATGGTTTATATATATTCTCAGATATTCGTACACTCATTCCTTCAAGAATCATTAAGATAGCATTAAACGATCCGCTTTTTAGATGCGAATGAATTAACTTTTCCTTTTTTTTGAACTCATCTTTAAATTCATCAAAATCGTTGTCCACTAATGTTTTATATAGAATAAATTGTATAAGATACGAGTATGATATCTCAGTAGCCTTTTTTTCTTTTTTGGTGTTATCTAATATTTCATTAAAATATCCCGTGTTAAGCAATTTTGTCTTTAGTTTTTTTATAATTTTTGTTACGTCATTAAAAAAACGTTGCCTGTTTTTATCAGCCATTATTTGCATTTCAAAATGTTCCAATTTGTGTTGCCCAATGTTATCAAAAAAAGAAACATAGTAATTCACCGGTCGTATATATTCATTCCAAAAAATTAGAAAAGCTTTTGTATCTGAGAATATTTCATCAAGTGTAAATATAAAGTATTTTTGGTCATTTACATCACCATAATAAAAACGCCATTCGTTTCCATCGGTGAGAATCCCATATTTTTTATCAAATGCCGTTCTATATTTATCTATCTGCCATTCTCCACTCTTTATTTTTTTAAACTTCTCGACTTCAAGTGGGATTACTATATCTTGATCAATGAAGATTACGGCATCAACCTGCCCTGCTTTATTACCTTCTTCTTTAAGAAATTCATTCCTTCTTTTTTCTTGTGTGGTTGATTTATACCCTTCCTTGAGATTAAAAAGTTCGGGGCAAGTCAATAAGTCAAACACAAATCGTTGGACACCACTTCCAATTTCACTACCTAAATAGTGCTCTTTTTCTTTTTTCCATATTTGCTGTAATTCTCGAATAGTTTTCATTACCCGACATTATATCCTTTAACCTGCTTATTTCCAATTAAAGCAATGTATCTTCTTTTTTGGCTAACGATTCTAGGGCTTCAGTGATTTTGTTTTTTGCGAACCAATTTTTAGGATTTAATTTTATTACTTTTTGAAGCGCTTCAATAGCTCGCTTGATACCAATATTGTCTTTTTGGTAAGATTCAAAATTAGTGGATAGATAAAATAAAGCTTTTCTAAAATACCCAATTTCATTTAATCTTGGGAAAAACCGTACATCCAATATGAAATCATCTAATGTATTAGTAGAAAAGAGATTTGGGGAATGATACATAAGCATATCCAATAGGTCAATGAATTCAGGAATATTCCATGGGTCTCCTGCCTTTCGTTTTTTACCCGTGGCTCTATACCAAAATTCATATAATTCTAGTTTTAATGATTCATCATAATTTTTTACCGCCTCGAGATACTTACCCATTTTGTAATAGACATCTCCACGAAATGACCACAAAAAGTAATATTGCTTTTCTGCTTCGAGGCAACGATCAAGGACTTTCAGTGATTCTTCATATCTTTTGGCCAAATATAAAGATCTACCATAATAACAAAGTGTAAAGAAATGACTTGAATCAGTTTTTAAAATTTCTTCAGAAACATTAATACAGTCCCGAATTTTCTTAGCTTTATATAATTCTTTAAGTCTTAAAAAAAGCTCCTCTATTTTGGGCCATATACTCAAATCCCTCAAACCTCTTTTGACGAGACTAGAATCCTCACTAAGCTGTTCTAGGGAATAATAAGGGGATGCTATTATTTGTTTATCATTATCCTTGTCCATGCTTTTTCTTTAGTTCATCAAGCATATTCTCCTTTTTTGCAATATCCTCGAGCACTTTTTCTGAGAGTTCACTCAAAATGTCTCGCTTTTGTTTTTTTGCCTTCTCCATATTTTCTTTTAAAATGGCCCACTCGGAATGTTTTAGTTGTTCTTGTTCGTAAAGAGCTTTTTTAATTGATTCTTCTAATCGTGCTAATTTAATTTTCAGTTCCTTGATAGTTTTTTTATCAACATTTCCAACATCTTCACCTTTATCAATTGCGCGCAAAGTTTCTAAATTGCCGTCTGCATAGGCTTTATTGATCTTTTTCATCGTTGTGTCATCGCCTCCAGCGAGGTCGGGGTGAAACTTATGAGCAAGCTTGTAGAATAGCTTTTTAAGTTCGTCTTTTTCTTCTTTAGAAATAGTTTTTTTTTTAGTATCTCTTTCTTCCTCGTTAATTTTTTTGTATTCTTTCTCAATCTGTTCACGTCTCTTTTTCAGGGTTTCTTCTACAGCTCTTTGCGCATCTTCAAAAGAAAAACCTTTATTCATTAAATCCTCAATTTTCTTGAATTTTAAAATTTCAAGATTAGTTGCATCCAATTTTAGATAGAGTCTACCTATCTTTAAATCGTATTCTTGCTTAACAATAGATAAATCAATTTTGAATCGCTCTATTTTTTCTACAAGCTCAATAAGTATTTTTTCTTTTTCGGCAATGATGCGTTTAAGTTCACGTTTTTCTAATAGTTCATCTAGAGCTATATTTGATTTTATTATTTTCATAGACTAATTTTCTGGATAAGCTTTATCTGACAAATCTTTGTTGTGAGCTCCCCACCAGTTATTCCATTCGGTCATAAGTTTAATCCCATCTAGCTGTTTTTGAGCATTTAGTAATGCAACCTCACTGTAAGCATCACTGTCCTCTTGGGCTTTCATCCCTTCATAATATATTTCACTTCCAGCAATAAACTTATTACGATAATAATTTTTTAAATCCGGATGAATATAGTCAAGAAAAGCATCGTCAACTTTTTTGCCTAAAGCGATACCCTCTTCCATTTTGGAATATATCTGCTGTAGTGTTGCTTTTGACTCAGTATCACTTGATTGGTTGTTTGATTTGTTAATTAAATCACTAGCCTCGTACAGAACTGTAAGTGATTGCACAAAATTTTCACGATCATCCTTAAATTGTTGGGGAAAACTGGAGGGGGTCATTGAAAAAAATAACCAAAATAAAAATAAAAACAAAGGAAAATAAAACCAATTTTCTTTGAAAAATTCTTTAATTCTTTTTTGTTTGGCTGAGTTAATAAACTCATTAATTCCAAAAAAAGCTATAGCTCCGACAAGCAATACTTTCACCACAAACCAGACCCAAGTCCAAACGTTATTAAAAGATGTGTGAATTCCAAAGATTAATATAATACTCCATATTATTAGTGAAACTATTGAAAACAATAGCAATGGTATAAAAAGAAATGAAGCTATTCCAATTGCTATAGGTGTTCCAATGATTAAAGCAACCAATCCCCAAACTATCGATCCTTTCTGGAATAGAACAATCGCCCACCATACCATTGATAGCCCAGCAGAAGCGATATACAAAAAACGAAGGACAGTAAAAATTAACAGGAGTAAACCTCCCCCTATAACAGCTCCCCCAATGCCAATTCCACTGAAAACTTTTTTTACAAAACTTTTCTTTTCTATAAACACACTATCCACTTTTTCTATTTCTTGTTCATTTTCCATATTTTTTCATAAAAAAAGCTAGCTGATAATGGCTAGCATGGAAGCACAGAACCCCACGCCAGCTAGGTCTTGCGACCCTATACAAGTTTCCCTGTATAGCCCTTGGAAGAGTTGCTGAACGCGGGGTTCAGTATCTTCCAAGGGTCTTTAAACCATATCTCATATGGATACGAGGGTTAGGTCATTCTTATTTAGTTGTGTCTATATAATACAACTTCTTTAGGGTTTATGCACAATTGATATTGACTCTTAAATAAAGTATTTGTATTATGGAAGTAATTAAATATTATTCCTGACGGAACAACCGAGGGAACTTTAGTAAAAACCTTTTTGGTTATACTACGAGTTTCTCGTATCGTCAGGAAAACTCTAGAAAAACCAGCAAGGAAAGTTGGTTTTTTTGTTTTTTAAACCACAAACGATTATTAATTTTTTTAGTTTTTTGTGTTGGTCTTGGATAAAAACTTAGTTGTTCGCTTCCAAGGCCAGCATAAGAAACAGCGAACAACTAAAATGGAAAACATAGAAAATAATGAAGAGGAATTTACTCCTCAAGAGAGGAACGAGATTATTTCAAAGGCTCAGAGTTTTCTCGATAAAGATAATTTAAATGAAAAAGGCGAGTCAGATGCTGAAGAAGATGATGAAATTAAGGAGATACAAAAAGAATTAGAAGAGATACCGTCAGATACACCTAAGGTAGAACTTATGGAAAAATTAAGCCTTGTTTTTGTAATGCTTTGTGATATTGAGAGAATTACTGCAGAAATGTTTATCTTGTATAACATTAAGGAACACTTTAAAATTACCAAAGAGGATGCTAAAAAATACATTACTCATTTAAACAGCTTAAGGAAACAGTTAAGTGGACATAAAAAAGAGGAAAAGGCAGAAAATCATTTACCCTTAATTCTTGATAGGGACATAGACTCCGGGGAGGTACTCGATGCTATTTTAGAAATAGGAATTATAGATAAGAAAACTCTACATATCATCATAGCCATAGCTATTTCAGCACAGTTGCGCCTTAATCCGCCATTATGGTTATTCCTAATTGGTGTTCCATCATCATTTAAAACGGAGTTTGTGGGCCTTCTGGGAGACATGAAAGAGGTATTTACACTCGATACCCTTACCGAAAATGCGTTTGCTTCCGGATTTATACCTCCAGACGGTTCAGATCCCCAAGACTTACTTCCTCTTTTGGATAATAGATGTTTCATCATCAAGGATTTAAATACTATTTTCTCAATGAATGAAGATATGGTCAAAAAGATACTGGGAGATCTAACCAGTATTTTTGATGGAAAGTTTGAAAAATTTACGGCTACGAGAGGAATGATTCAGTACAATTCCCTTTTTTCAATGATAGGGTGTATTACGCCTTCGATTTTAATTAAACACTATAACTACGCAACCCAACTTGGCCCACGTTTTCTATTTTTGCGCCTACCGGAACTTACTGATGAAGAAATGCAAAAAGGATTTAATAAATCATGGAATGAGACTGATAGGAGAAAGAAGATAATTGAAACACGGCAACTGGTTTCATCTTACTGCACACAATTAATTAAAAAAATTAAACAGTTTAAAAATAATCCTGAAACAAATGAAATTAAAAAGAAGATTAACAACATAGCTCGTTTTATTTGTAATGCTCGCGGTATTGCTATTTCCGGTAGATCAACATTTAAAAATGACGCGGGTAATGAAGTTGACTACTACGAGATAAAAGACTGGCAGGTTGAACATCCCTGGAGGATTCTTAACCAGCTAAAATCTTTACTCACCATCTTAAGCTTTATTAACGGAAAAAATAATATTGACGAAGAAATAATCAATATCATTAGACCTATTATCTTATCGACTATGCCAGTTGATAGATCGCAAGTTTTAAACGTACTTGCTTCAAAATGTGGACTTTCGGCAAGGGATATCTCAAAAGAAATCCGAAAATCTTCGAAAACTATTCGTAGAATATTAAAGGAATTGGAGGCGCTTAATATTGTTGATTGCTATAAAGATTCTAAGGCGGGAGCTTCCGGAGAAGCTCCCTGGTTATATTATATCGTTCCGGAATTTGCTTCTGTGCTTGAAGCACCAATACCCCCTACGGAGTTTATGTCCCAATCAAGAAGTCACATTAAAGAGACGGGGGAATCATACAATAAAGAAGAAATTGAGGAGGATTTAGTCGATTTAGCAAATTATTTAAACCCGGACCGGAAAAAGCATGAGGATGGAATTGAAGTTCCTTCTAATCCTTTTAAAAAAGAGCCTCCAGATATCAAAGAATTGCCCTTTTAACGGCTCATCAATTTAAAACGAAAAAAGATGAAAATAACACCTAAAACTCCAATAACTACGAAAAAGAAACAAAAAGGCAGATGGGGCCGGCATAAATGGCCTTCGCGTCCGGAGGTGTTTGAAGCCTTTGCGGAGTGGATAGTTTATCCAAAATTAGTTAGAGAACCGAAAACACAGCAAGAATTTGCAAGACTACATGAAGTGTCCCCTGATACTCTTTCTGACTATAAAAAGAAACCTGAATTTTGGAAAAAGGTCGAAGAAAACAGAGAAAATCTAAAGCGAGACATCGAGAATAAGATTCTTTTGGACAAGATAGTTTTTCCAAATTGAGAAAGTTGATTAGAAATATACAATGATCAGCCTTGAAGAATTTAAAAAAGCATTAGGAAACCTTAAGAATGAGTTATCTGAGGAAGAAATTCTAAAACTTAGGGAAAATCAGGACCAAATGGCTGAAATCCTTTTTAATTCTTGGTTGATGGAAATTAATAAAAATAAGGTATAATCAATTTTATGCCAGAAATTAATCAGAAAATGGAAGATGCTGTCGCATATCTACGAGTAAGCTCGAGTAAGCAATTTCAGAATGGGGAAAGTATTTTAGATCAGAATAATATCTGTATTAATGTTGCGAAGGCGAGGAATTTAAGGATTATACCAAATGATAAGCCTTTTTTTGATGTATTCTCCGGAAGAAAGGAAACTAGGCCCAGTTATGAGGATTTAAAGGAATTTGTAAAAAAGAATCGCAATGTTAAGTACTGCATAATTAGAGGCATAGACAGATTTACTCGTAGTGGAACACTTGTTTATGAAACGATGAAGAACGAACTAGAAAGCCTAGGCGTTCAACTCATAGATAGCTACGGTGTAATTCAGCCTTCAAAAAATACATTGGAGCATCTAGGTATTGAGTATGATTGGAGCAGAATACGCCCAAGTGAAATAACAGAACTTGTAATGGCCCAGCAAGGAAAGAGCGAAGTTAATCAAATTCTTACTCGGACCATCGGTGCAGAAATTGCTTTGGTTCGAGCTGGATATCATATAGGACCTCCCAGAGAAGGATATATAAACGCAAAAATGTTTGTTGATGGAAGGAAAAAACCCATTCAAGAGGCTGATCCGAAATATGCGCCTTTTTTTATTAAAATGTTTGAATTGCGAGCATTGGGAATATATACAGACAAAGAAATAGTGGATCAGATAAATGCTATGGGTTATCGTTCTCGTATAAGAAACAGCTGGGCTAAAAATAAAGAGAGGGTTATAGGTTCAACTGGTGGAATGAAACTTAACATAAAGCATTTCCAACATATCATCGCAAACACTATTTACTGCGGAATTAATACACAAAAATGGCTTTCAACACCTATCAAAACTCAATATAGCGGACTTGTAAGTGTTTCCACTTTTAATAAAGCAAACAAAGGAGCTAAGTTTATAGAAGAAAAAGCAGATGGAAATATCACCATTCATAAAAATTTCAATCCGCATAGTCTAAAGAGAATTAAGGATAATCCCCTGTTTCCCTTTAAATCGGTCATACTCTGTCCTGCCTGTGAAAAACCTTTTTTGGGAAGTGTCTCAAAAGGAAAATCTGGTCAAGGCTTCCCTGCTTATCATTGTTCTAGGGGTCATAAACAATACGGAGTAAGTAAAAAGGAATTTGAAAAGCAAATTGCTCTTTTTATTAATAACTTAAAATATAAAGCAGACTTTTTTAAAAGTTTTGAGGCAACCCTTATAAATAAATACCGGGAGAAAGAAAAAGAGATTGGTGAATTCTCATTGAAAGCAAATAATAATGTAGTTGATCTTGAAAAAGAAAAGCTACAAAAGATTGATGCTTTTACTAATACTCAGAACCAAACCATACGGGCTACGCTTGAAAAACAGATAGAGGAAATACAAAAACAAATAACCGGAGCTCAAGGAGAACGCAATAAACTAGAGGTAAAAGAGAATGATATTCACGATTTTGTTAAATATGCAAAATACTTAATGGAACACCACGAAGAAATGCTTTTAAAGCAAAAGAATTTTACTACCTTAAGGGCTCTTTTTGGCCTAGTATTTGATAAATTACCTACTTATTCTGAAATAGTTAATGGAACACCAAAACTATCTTTAGGATACAAGCTATCTGAAGAATTTACTAATGAGAAAGACTTGACTGCGGGCCCACGAGGAATCGAACCTCGGTCTTCCCTTTTGGAGAGGGAAATTCTACCTCTAAACTATGGACCCGTAAGCTCTATTTATACATTTCTGAAACGCTTTTTGCAATGACGCCACTCATAAAATAACGCCCCATGGTAACCGGATTACCATGGGGTTGAAGTTATTTTTTCCCCTCGAAGAGTGTCGCAAATGCCTCCCAGAGAGCAGCCGCGACGACTATCCCAGCAAGAACTATTAGAACTATTTTCATAATTATGTGCGGGTTTGCCAGCTTTAACTCAGAAAAAATTCTAACATGTGGTTGTTAGTGTTTCAATAGATTTCTGTGGATTGCCGCCTATTTTTTAGTTTCTTTATGCTTGGTTTGCTTTCGGCACCATTTGCAGTATTTTTTGAGCTCGATTTTTTTAGTTACGAGTTTTTTATTTTTACTGGACCAGTAATTTATACGCTTACAGATTCCGCAGGCAAGTTTGATAAGTCTATCTTGTGACATAGAGAGATATTAGTATAAAATTTAGTAATATGCAACTTAATACACTTATAAATAAACTCTCTTAATAAGAGGGTTGAGACGAGTAACGGTTTCATACCACGACAAATTTGAAATATTGCTAATTCCTTCCATGGAGCAAGTCGAGTCGCTATCATTACCTATAACCACTACTTCATCTCCAACACGCAAATTTTTAACGTTACTAACATTAATGCATATCATATCCATAGAAACGCGTCCCAGTATTTTACATAACTTACCTTTTACGAGCATTTTGCCCAATGAAGAAAGTGAGCGAGGATAGCCATGCCAATACCCAACAGGCACAATTGCCACTACTCCATCTTTTGACAAAGACTCAGTCAAATCGTACCCTATGCGGCTTCCCTTCGGCAGTTTCTTTATCTCAGCGATTAAAGATTTCCATGAAAGAACGGGATGAAGCGAAATTTTTTTCGCTAGAGCCATTTTAACTTCCTTAGCTGGCCATAAACCATAGAGTCCAATACCGACTCGCACCATATCAAGATGGGATTCTGGAAAAAGCATTGTGCCGGCTGTAGCTGCCGTGTGTGTTATCGGCTCGAATCCGGCCTGCTTAAATAATTTAATCCATAATTTAAAATTTTCCAATTGCTCTTCTGTACCTTTTGGAAAACCGGGATTTTTTGCGGTAGCAAAATGCGAAAACAAACCTTCAACTTGCAGAGTAGTTTTTGAGATTGAATTAAGAATCTTTAAAACTATCGTTATATCTCTCATTAAAAATCCCTGACGATGCATTCCCGTATCAACCTTTACGTGAATTTTCAGGGGTTTTTTAAAAGATTTATGTTTAGCCACAATATATTTTAATAACTCAAAAGTTGAAACGGTCAGAGAAATATCTTTACCAGCAGCCTCCGCAAGCATTTCAGGAAGAGTATATCCCAAGACTAAAATCGGCACACGAATTCCTTCTTTCCTTAATACTAAACCCTCCGTTATGGAATCAACTCCTAAGAAATCAACCTTGAGTCGCACCATTTCATTGGCGAAGTCAATAATACTGTGGCCGTAAGCATTAGATTTAATAACGGCCATAAACTTAGTCTTTTGATTAAGTAATGAACGGAAAACTGAAATGTTGTGCTTAATTGCTTTTCGGTCAACTTCAATCCATGTCCGGAGACCCTTTCTTTGCGACTTTTTCATATCTTTCTATTACTTTACGGAAGTTTTTAATTTCTGTTCCTTTATAAAACGCTCCATGGCAAGTTTAATCAATTTATCCAAAAGTTTCGGTACAGACATTCCCGATGATTGCCATAATTTGGGATACATGCTGATATTGGTAAAACCCGGAATCGTGTTTATTTCATTCACTAAAACATCTCCATTTTTTTTCAGGAAACAATCCACCCGAGCGAGACCTTCGCAGTTAAGCACCTCGAATGTTTTGATCGCCAATTCTTGAACCTTTTTAGATGTTTTTTTATCAATTTTTGCGGGAATTTCGGCCACTGCCCCGACGTCAATATACTTTGCATCATAAGAATAGAATTCCTGATTGGCGATGATTTCGCCGGGGACAGATGCCATCGGATGGTCATTGCCCAGTACTGCGCATTCGATTTCTCGACCGGAAATAAACTCCTCTATAATTATTTTTGTGTCGAATTTAAACGCGTCACGGACGGCTTTTTTAAACTCCTTCACATTTTTTACTTTACTTACACCAACCGACGAACCCATGTTAGCGGGTTTAATGAAAAGCGGCAAACCAAGCGCTTCTTTAATTTTATCAAAATTTATTTCAGCACCATCTTTAATGGCAATGAATTTTCCGATGGGAATCCCTGCCTCCTTTAAAAGTCTTTTCATCACATCTTTATCCATTCCGACCGCCGAGCCCAATACTCCCGCTCCAACAAAAGGGATTCCGGCAAGTTTCAGCAATCCCTGCATACTCCCGTCTTCGCCGAACGGCCCGTGCAATACCGGGAATATAACGTCAATTTTTCCCTTAATTTCAGAATCATTATGTACAGAGGAGAGAACTCCCCCGCCTTGCGCGTAAAGAGCTATTTCCCTGTTAGATTTATTCAGTTTAATAAGCTTGGGATTATTGCTATTCAGTAAATAGTTTGAAGTGGTATTTAGCAGCCAGTTTCCCTCTTTTGTTATTCCTATGGGAATAACTTCATATTTATTTTTATCGAGAGATTCAATCACATTGCGGGCAGATTGAAGCGAAACTTCATGCTCGGCTGATTTACCACCAAAAAGCACCCCGACTTTTATCTTTCTTTTTGACATTTTTAGAGTGTAGCACTTTTCAGGTCTTTAGGAAAATTGGTTAAATTCTTATAACCATTTTTAGTAATTAGAATCATGTCCTCTATGCGGACACCTCCAAAACCTTTGAAATATAATCCGGGTTCGATGGTCATCACACACCCTACTGGAAGAATGTCCTCGCTTTTTGGTTTGAAATTCGGCCACTCGTGGATGACAGTGCCTACTCCGTGCCCTAAGCCATGAGGAAATTTCTTCGCTCCGAATTTTTTATTCAAAAATCCTCGTGCAGAATTATCTATTGCTTTCGCTCTTCGTTCGCCTTGACCTATCTTTTTTAAGGCTAAATCCATCGCCTGCAGTACACTCAGATAAATTTTTCTTTGTTTAGTACTAGGTTCTCCAATAAAATAAGTCCTAGTCATATCGGAACAATAATTATTTACTGTGCATCCGAAATCAAACATTACAATATCGCCTCTTTTAAGTTTAGTTTTACTGGGCTCGTGATGGACATTTGCTGTATTTTTACCAAAAGAAACAATTGGCGGAAAAGACAAAATCGGCGCGCCGTATTTCCTGAATCTGTCAGCGATAAACTTGGCTATTGCACTTTCGCTCACACCGAGTTTGAGCTTTTTCAGAACATCTCCCAGTACCTGTTCGCTGATTCCTTGAGCTTTTATAATGTTCGCAAGCTCCGTTTTATTCTTTACTGCTCGGACTTCGTGTATTAACCCTATTTTTTTCATGATAAATATTAAAATAATTTCAAAACATCGTGATAAGTGATTACTAGCATCAGGAGTATCAAAATACCAAAACCGATCATATTGGCAGTGTTTGCTATTTTTGGATTAATTTGTGAACCTTTAATTTTTTCAATCAATAAAAAGAAGAGCCGCCCGCCGTCGAGTGCTGGAAATGGAAATAAATTTATGATTGCAAGGTTAACGGAAATAAGCGCGGTGAAAGAGAGAAGGTAGGCAAAGCCAAATCGGTACGCATCACCCACGATGCCTACCATGCCTACCGGTCCCGCCACGGATGCGAGACTGCCCTGACCCCTGATGGTATCAGCAATAAGCGTATAAAGCCCAGAAATTGTGCTTTTAGCAGCAAACCAGGTCAACGATAGCCCCTCGCTGATCGCTGTAAAAAAGGGTAATTTAGCCGTGCCAATCATATCCATCGATATCCCTATCATCGGTTCAACGCCCGGAGAGTTTTCGACTGGCGTAACTTTAGCAATATGAATATTCTCATCCTTGCCTCGCAGATATCCTATTTCTATTTCTTTGTCCCGATGGGAAACTATAAAAGATTTCAAGGTGTCGGGGTTAATCCGATCAACAACAACGGAAGAACTTTTTATTGAGATTATTTTATCACCGGACTTGAGGAGAGCTTTAGATGCGGGCGAGTCGGCGAGGACCGAAACGACCACTAAGTTTACGTCCGTGAGAGCATATCCTTTTACCTCATTGCCGACGGATGTAGGAAGTCCGGACATGAAACCGACAGAAAATAGAGCCCAGGCCAATAAAAAATTAGCAAATACTCCGGCAAACAACACAATCGCTTGCTTCCATTTTGCTTTATTAACAAAACTTCTTTCTCTGTCCGGACCATTTGTATTCTCATCATCCGGATTCTCACCAAAAATTTTCACGAAACCGCCAATGGGCAGAAGATTAAAGCTATATATGGTCTCTCCCTTTTTAAAACTAAATAACTTCGGCGGAAAGCCGAAGCCGAATTCATCCACTCTTATACCGAACTTCTTCGCAGAAAAAAAGTGTCCAAACTCGTGGACTAGGACCAAAACCAAAAGTATTATTATAAATATGACTATTGACATTAATTATTTACTGACGATTAACTTTCGCCAGTCTCTATAGTATACAAATCTCAAGAAAGAAACAACCCATTAATTTATTTTTACCTCTTCGCCGTCGCCCACAAAAGTGTACTTGCCATTTTCAACAAGTATTCCTTGTCCATCTCTCAATATTCGTAATGGATATTTTAGGGTTGTAATTTTTTCTCTAATTAAGCTTTCCATATCATCTTTGTAATGGACTTTGAGCGCAAAAGGAACGTAATTAAGAGCGGTAAAATCAGTCATACCAAACCTATCTTTATCACTTTTCCAATCTGAAACTTCAATGGTCGGACACATTACGTAAGCTCCCGCGCTTGTACCAATATAGACCTTCCCTTCGCCTAGTATTTCTTTTAATATTTCGTCGAAACCCGTTTCCCTGATTGCTTTAAGTAAGTAAAACGTGTTACCACCTTCCAGATGAATTACATTTATGTCTTTAAAAGCTTCTCTCAACTCAACTTTATTTTTTCCTTCAATATCAATTTCTTTGAAACTTAATGCTTCATGTTTCATTATTTTTTCAATTCTTTCAATATAGGATCTATCTTTAGAGCCTTTCGAAGCAGTAACCACATAAGCAATTTTCATTCGATTTTTAGGAATTCCAGTTAGTTTATAACCGTAATTCAACAAAAAACTTAAGTCGGACGCAAGTATAATTTTCATATGTTTATCCTAGAACCTAGTCCCTAGAAACTAGCACTAACTCAGCCCATCACTTCCTTTTGTTTCTTCTCAAAGATTATCTCTAAATTTCTATTTGTCTCGTCAATTATTTTCTGTAATTCTTCTTTGGCTCTGAACTTTTCATCTTCGGTCAACTTGCCATCACTCTCTTTTTTCTGAACATCCTCCCAGATGCGTTCCCTCTCGCGGCGCACCGTGATCCGCTGCTCCTCCAATTTTTCTTTTAAAACTTTTACAAGCGTCTGTCTCGTTTCGGTAGTTAATTGAGGAAAAATAACTCTAATACCTATATCGTCCGTGGCAACCGAAAGGCCCAGGTTGGCGCTAATTACGCCTTTTTCTATGTCTTTTATTTGATTTTTATCCCAAGGCGCGATACGGAGAGTTTTCGGGTCTTCTATCGAGATCGAAGCAACATTTTTGAGAGGAACATACGAGCCGTAAGAGTCGACTGATACTCCGTCTAAAATCATTGGCGATGCCCGTCCGATATTTAATTGACCATATTCTTTGCCCAAAAAATCCTCGACCTTTTTGAGTTCCACTTTGAAAACTGAAAAGTTATATGGCATATATTTATAATATCATAAATTTGGAATTATTAGTGCCACGGATTCCATCAAGGTCTTTGTGGAACTTCCGGGCATACGGAGAAACTCGCGAACCTTGAAAAGGTGCTCAAAACATCCCATGTCAAGGACAGTCCTTGACATACTTGATATAAACTTTTTATGCAGAGTTAGTTCAAGCGCGTTTAAAAATTTCAAGGCTTTTGAGCGAGTGGAATCTAAAACAGCAACTTCGCTATCTCTTTCATCATTTTCTTCTTCCGGTTCCGCCAGTAATTCCTTTATAAAATCAATTCTGTTTTTTAAAGGCATATTTAAAAATTGCTCGGCTTCTTTTGTTTTAATATCTGCATTTTCATTTCTTATTAAATAAAACCTAGAAACGAGAGTTTTCAATAGAGAGTTTACGTCTGGTACCACTAGAAAAAAATGTGTATTTTCAATCGGCTCCTCAAACATTTTAAGTAAGGTTCCTTGGGCATCTAAAGTGATACTATTTGAACATACGACAAATATTTTCTTACCCGGTGAGATGCCTCTTTCATTACCCATTCCTCGCAAATTAATCGCTTCTTCCATTTTAAAATTGTCAATTTTGATAATGCAAAAATCAGGATTATCGGCGGTTTCCACATTTAAATCTTCGCAAAATTTCACGATTTCCGGCACAACATTATCCTTATCTCCTTCAATGAGATATGCATGGTGCAAATTGTTTTTATCAAAATGCTTTTGGATTAGGGACATAGGTTTTAGGCACTAATTTTTATTTCTTACTTAAAACAGTATTCTTATACACGTCGAGGTGATCCAGCGCTACTCCCGTGCCTTTCACTACGCAAAAAAGCGGATCTTCAGCCATCGTTGCCTTGACTCCCGTTTTACGATAAACCAGATCAGTAAAACCCCGTAGTTGAGACGACCCTCCGGTCATTATTATACCCCGATCGATGATATCGGAAGCGAGTTCCGGCGGTGTCTCCTGCAACACATCCTTGATGGCTTTTATAATTTGTTTTAATTCACCGTCTATCGCTTTTACTATTTCATTCGTTCCAACCCGCGCAGAGCGAGGTAATCCCTGAATAAAATCCCTGCCTTTAATTGTGACAGAGAGTTCCTCCTCCAGAAAAACAGCGGCGCCGATCTTTATTTTTACTTCTTCAGCTGTCCGGTCGCCGATGGCTAAATTAAAAGTTTTTTTGATATAATCAGCAATCGCTTGGTCAATTTTATTTCCAGCGCATTTAACCGAAGTGGAAGAAACAATTCCGCCAAGTGATATGACCGCCACATCGGTAGTGCCGCCGCCAATGTCCACTATCATATAGCCTCTTGATTCATTAATTGGAACGCCGGCGCCGATGGCGGCGAGGATGGGCTCTTTTACCACATAAGCATTTTTTGCACCGGCCCGTAAGGTTGCCTCGATGACGGCCCGTCTCTCTGTACTCGTGACGCCCGCGGGCACGGAAACCATCACATCCGGTTTAAAAAAATTAAACCGTCCCATTGCTTTATTTATAAAGTAGCGCAGCATCGCTTCGGTTACACGATAATCCGCAATCACTCCATCTTTCATCGGGCAGTATGTGACAATCGATTCCGGAGTTTTTCCAATCATATCTTTGGCCTCAAAACCGATTGCCAAAATCTTATTATCTTGCTCGGATATCGCTACGACGGAAGGCTCGTTTAAGACAATTCCCTTGCCTGGCAAAAACACGAGAGTATTTGCCGTTCCCAAATCTATACCTAATTTCTTAGTAAAAATACCCATTCTGTCAATATATCTCATATCTGTGATAAAATCAAAGGATGAACGATAAAGAGCACCGGTTAGAAAACCCATTTAAGGGATACCTGGCAAAATTACAAAAACATAAATCCGCCGTCAATCCGGTACATGAAATTGTCAATTGCTACTACCGGATGAATGGCTTCGAAAAAATGCCAAAGGAATTTTATACCGGCAGATACGCCTACAATAAGCTCGCCAAAGAAGCGAAAATGCTTTTCGAGGCCTGCAACGAAGTTTTAGACGACTCTATTTGGGTGCTGGATAAAATGAAATACTTAGCAGATAAAGGAGGCTTTGACTGGTCCATAATTACGTGTTTAAAACATAAATTGACATAGCCTATTGCAAAAATTTTTAATATAGATTATATTTTTTACTAACAAAAGGAGAAATGTATGGCAAAAAAAATAAGTTCGTTCTTTCCCTCACCAGGAGAAGACTCGGAGGCAAGCTCTCGTCTATATAAAAACATAGAGCTGCTCGTCGCGGCTCAGGAACATGAGATAAGAGCCCGCAAAAAAGAGGTAGTTTCCGCAGTAAGAAATGCTTTACTCAATCCACAACCACCCCGCACACCTCACAGTTTCGAAAACAAGTAGGCGCATGCGGATGGTCAAAAAAAAAGGGGCGCACTCGTAAGAGTGTGCCCTGACTTTTTTTTATTATCAGTTTGAGGCACATATTAACATATCCTATTGCAAAAATTTTTAATTTAGATTATATTTTTTACTAACAAAAGGATATTTATGGAAAAAAAAAGTAAATGGTTCTTCCCACAAACAGACTCGGAGACAAACACTTCCCGACCTATCCCAATCGAAGAGTTCGTCGCGGCTCAGGAACGAGAGATCAGGGCTCGGGAAGCGGAAATAGTTGCCGCTATGACAGATAATTATCACAAACGAGGAGCCCGTCCACCAGAGCGCATACCTCACAGTCTCGAGTACAAATAACCTCATTCATCTGGGGTCAAAAAAGGGGCGCACTCGTAAGGTGTGCCCTAGATTTTTTATGAAACGATAACTGTAAACTCACCTCTCTCCTTTTCTGGATTTTTATTAAAATATTCTAAAACTTCGGCTGGACTTCCAGTTTTAAATTCTTCA
Source organism: Minisyncoccota bacterium (assembly GCA_035489645.1). Taxonomy (GTDB): domain Bacteria; phylum Patescibacteriota; class Minisyncoccia; order Phycocordibacterales; family UBA9973; genus UBA9973. The sequence continues at coordinate 27,696 of DATHJV010000093.1, forward strand.
TAAATTTTTGTCATTTCTCTCGCAATAAAGACTTTTTTATTTGGACAAAATTTAGCAAGAGATTCAAGAGTTTTTAAAATTCGATGGGGCGATTCGTAAAACACAAAAGTTCTTTTCGATGAAGCAATTTCTTTAAATAAGGTTTCCCTGCCCTTTTTGTGCGGCAAGAATCCAAGAAAAGTAAATTCGTGTGTCGGTAGCCCCGAAACAGAAAGCGCAGCTATAACGGCTGAAGGACCGGGAATGGGAATTACTTGCACATTTACGCTATCGCGTAAATGTGTATTGTTCTTTATCTGTGAAATCAGTAGTGCTCCCGGATCAGAAATTCCCGGCGTACCTGCGTCTGATACTAGAGCTAGATTTTTACCATCTTCTAATAATTCGAAAATTTTATCAACTTTTGCCTGCTTGCTCTGAGCATGATAGCTCAACATTGGCTTGTTGATATTGTATTTTTCCAAAATTTTTTTAGTCTCGCGAGTGTCTTCACATAAAATAATATCTACATCTTTAAGTATCTCGATAGCTCGTATAGTTATATCTCCCATATTTCCTATCGGCGTCGCCACCACATAAAATTTTGACATATTATATTTAGTTCTCTGAAAAGATTTTTAAGAAACGTGTGGGTTCCCTGTCCTTATGACCTCGAGGGCGCAGTTTCAAGAAAATTTTTTTAGAGAACTTTGTTATTTCCGATACTTCTTTGTCCTCCATTTGTCCGCGATTTTTACACGCGTAAGTGAGCGCTCAAGTTCTGATTCAAAATGCTCAAAGTCCACGTGATCCTTGTTTTCCATTTGTTTTTTTAGTTCTTCGGAGCGAGCCCTGGCTTGAGCTATCTTTTCATCGGATAGTTCTTTTACATGCTCGGCAAAATCGGCCAGCACGGCAACTTCCGTATTTCCCTCTTCATTTTTTTTTACTTCTAAAAAACCACCGACTACAGCCATTGGTATATGTTCAACATTTGTAACAGCCACGACATCGCCGGATTTGAGCCCAGCGATAAGAGGAATATGGTCGGGCAAAATGGTAATCTCGCCTTCCGTTGTTGGTAATGTCACTTGATCTACCATTTCTTCCAAAACGAGACGCTCCGGGGTGACTATTTTTAATTTTAATTGTTTTACCATATTCTAATTTTAAAATCTGGAATAATGCTTTTAAAAATCGTACGGAGGCCGACGGGCCGAAGTCTTAGCAAAAATTCAGCAGAATTTTATGCGGGTTTTTAAAAGTATTTATTTTAGATTTTAAAGAGCTCCCTTCATATAAAAATCATTCTCGGGTTTGTCATCGTGCTTTCCTTCCAGAATCTCCTTGAAAGAACGGATAGTCTCCTTAAGAGGAACGTATTGTCCCTTTGTCCCGGTAAATACTTCCGCTACGAAAAATGGCTGAGATAGAAACTTCTGAATCCTACGGGCACGAGCAACAAGCTCTTTATCAGCTTCTGACAGTTCTTCCATACCTAGGATCGCAATTATATCCTGCAAATCCTTGTAACGCTGGAGGACGCGTTGAACCTCGCGGGAAACGTTGTAATGTTCCGCTCCGACAATATTTGGGTCAAGAATAGTACTCGACGAATCAAGCGGATCTACGGCGGGATAAATACCAATCTCCGAAAGCGAACGATTGAGCGCCACAGTTGAGTCCAAATGAGCAAAGGTCGTTGCCGGAGCTGGGTCAGTAAAGTCATCCGCCGGCACGTAGACGGCCTGCACGGAAGTGACAGAGCCTTTGTCGGTGGTAGTA
>DATHJV010000094.1:0-3950 GCA_035489645.1 Minisyncoccota bacterium
CTCGGGGCGGTTTATAAAGAGATCGGCGAACCGGATAAAGAACATCAAAAACAAGATAAAAATAGGAATAAAATTAACCGATCCGAAGGAGAAGAGGCAATGGACATAAATAAATTGCCGGTTGAAAATCTGGGAGGCGCATTGGTGTATGCTAAAAGAGATGGTAATATTTTATTTGCTCTTGTGCATGATGTTTTTGGTTACTGGACTTTATCCAAAGGCAAAATCGACGTGTCGGACGATCTCAGAGCAGGTACAGTCAATGTAATCAAGAAGGAAATCGGGCTAGATATAAAAGTGGAAGAGAGACTGGGGACAAATGAATACGTTGCAACGCATCCAGCGAGGGGTAAAAGTTTAAAGAAAGTCGTGTACTTTTTAGCATCGAGTGAATATAAAGAGCTCGTCCTTGAAAATTCTGGCGGACTCGACGGTGCCCGCTGGTTCCCCATGGCGGCGATACCGGAACTTCGTATATACACTGACATTATTCCACTTATCGCCAAGGCGGTTGAAATTATAAGTAAAAAATAATGAAAAGATAAAGGCATGATTCAATTTTCAGATTTCGAAAAAAAGACAAAAGTAATTTTTAAAAACAAAAACCTTCTGGAGCAGGCCTTCATTCATCGCTCTTACATAAATGAAAATCCGGCAACCCCACTATCGCACAATGAACGGCTGGAGTTTCTGGGTGACGCTGTCTTGGAGCTGATCGTTACCGATTTTCTTTATAAAAAATATCCTAATTATGCAGAAGGGGAACTCACTGCCCTCCGTTCGGCTCTGGTTAATGCCGTCATTATTTCCGAAATTGCGGCCAATATAGGCATGAATGATTTCCTGCTTTTATCCAAAGGCGAGGCCAAAGATAATGGCAAAGCGAGATCGTATATTTTAGCGAATACCTATGAAGCATATATCGGAGCTTTGTATCTGGATCAGGGGATAGACGCGGTAGATAAATTTGTGGCTAACACACTTTTACCAAAAACAGCGGAAATAGTAAATAAAAAACTTTGGCGCGATGCGAAATCTCTGGTGCAGGAAAAAGCGCAAGAATTTTTGTTGACTACGCCTCTCTATAAAGTTTTACATGAGTCGGGTCCGGATCACGATAAGCATTTTACAGTCGGTATTTATTTCAAGTCAGAATTGATTGCCGAGGGCAAGGGTAAAAGCAAACAGGAAGCCGAACAGTCCGCTGCTCTCGCCGCGTTAAAAGCCAAGAATTGGCTTGATTAATAAATGATTGATTTAGCAATAGAATTTGCAACTAAAAAATTTCAGGCAGCCGGTCAGAAAAACCACTTTATGCGGGTGTTAGCGGTTTTGCGAGATGAATTTCAAATTGACGAAGAATTGTTTGTCGCAGCGGTTTTGCATGACACTCTAGAAGATACGGATACGACTTACGAAGAATTGGAAACAATATTTTCAAAACCCGTTGCAGATTTGGTTGCGGAAGTTTCTCATCCTAAAAATTACAACAAAGAACAAAAAATAGAGTTTTATAAAAAACTAAGAACAATAACTCCAAGAGCGAAAATATTAAAACTGGCTGATTTTGTGGATAACTTAAGAAGTGAGATTCGTTTAAGAAAAGAAAATCCTAAAAGTCCATATCATAATCAATATGTTTTGTTGATTCGTGAGCTTTTAGAGAGTTATCCTGAATCTAATGCTAAAAATATAGTATTGCAATTAGCAAAAGAATTGGAAACTTATGTTACGAAATAATTGAATTTACTATATAATCGTACGATGCGTCTGAAAACCCTAGAACTTAATGGCTTTAAATCTTTTGCTCAAAAAACTGTTTTAGAATTTGAAAAAGCAATTGTCTGCATAGTCGGTCCGAATGGCTCCGGCAAATCAAATGTGGTCGAGGCAATTCGTTACGTCTTGGGCGAGCAATCAATGAAATCGATGAGGGGCAAGACAGGAGCGGACCTCATTTTTAAAGGTTCAAAAAATTTACCCAAGAAGTCACAGGCGACAGTCTCGATATATTTCAATAATTCTGATAAAGTTTTTAAACTTTTAAATGAATCGGCGGAAAACTTGAATTTAAATTATGACACGATTAGCATAACGCGGGAGTGTCATTCTGATGGATTGAATAAGTATATTTTAAACGGAGGAGAGGTTCGCCTAAAAGATATTCATAATCTTCTAGCGTCAGTTAATATAGGCGCGAGCGGACATCATATTATCTCCCAGGGCGAGGCAGACAGGATTTTAAATGCCAGTCCGAAAGATCGAAAGGAAATGGTAGAGGACGCGCTCGGACTTAAGATTTATCAGTATAAAATAAAGGAATCTGTCCGGAAATTGGAAAGAACTGAAGCTAACATGAGGGAAGTGGCCATGTTGCGCAGGGAGAATGCTCCGCATCTTAATTTTTTGAAAAAACAAGTGGAAAAATTTGAGAAAGTGAAAGAAATGCAGATGAATCTCCTCTCTCTCTATCGCGAATATTTTAAAAAAGAAAATATTTATCTAGATAAAGAAAAATCCAGCTTGTCCGCGGAAAAAAATAAAATTTCAGGCGAACTAAAAAATATTGCACCCAAGATAACGGATGACGAAGATGGTTCATCAGGGAGTGGGAATAGAAAAATTGAAGAATTAAAAATAGCTGAACAAAAACTCAATGGAATCCGAGAGTTAAAGGGAGAGATGGATAGAAAATTGGGCAGAATTGAAGGAATGATGGAAGCAAAGCAGAATCGGGTTAAAATTTCGGGCCGGTGTCCAACCTGCGGAAAACTACTCGGTGAGGTAAGTCAAGAGCAGATTGAAAATAGAGAAAATAATGAGAAAGAATTATCCGAATTAAAGAAAACGCAGGCGGATATTGCGACCCAGATGCAAAAAATAGGTGATGAAGAGAAGAGATTTTTACAAGCAGTTGAGTTGTTAAAAGGGGAGATAAATACAGAGCTGGAAGCATTACGGGATAAGGAAAAAGAAAAATTTAAGTTTAAAATGAGGCACGGAGAATTAACTTCGGCACTGGCGCTTATCAATATAAAAGAGGGAAACTTGAAGGCGAGAAGCGAGGCATTTGAAAATGAAATAAAGGAAGGCGTGGCGCTGATCGGAGGGGAAATATTATCATATAAAGATTTTCAGATTTCAGAAAATGAAACTTCTTCGCAAGAAGAACAAAAGAGAAAAATTGAAAGAATAAAAATAAAATTAGAAGATGCCGGCGCAGGAGGGGGAGCCGAAGTAATGAAGGAATTTAATGAAACCAGAGAGAGGGATGAATTTTTAGAAAAAGAACTCGATGATTTAACTAAAAGTATTGAAACGCTGACTGCGCTGATTGCGGATTTAAAAGAAAAAATAGATATAGAGTTCAAAGAGGGCATCAAAAAGATAAATGTGGAATTTCAGGAATTTTTCTCACTAATGTTCGGCGGCGGAACGGGGTCTTTGGCTATTGTTGTTGAAAATAAGCGAAGACGAGATATAAGCGAAGACGAGGCTAAATTCAGCGAAGCTGAATCGCCCGACGCTTCTGAAGAAGCGTTTAGGGAAGAAACAGTTCCGGAGCAGGGAATAGAAATAAACGTTTCACTCCCGCGAAAAAAGGTTAAAGAACTGCACGCGCTCTCCGGAGGAGAGAGATCGCTCACGTCTATCGCTCTCCTATTTGCCATGTCCCAGGTCAATCCGCCGCCTTTTCTTGTCCTGGACGAGACTGATGCAGCGCTCGACGAGGCAAACTCGCGCAAATACGGCGATATGCTTGAAAAGCTCTCCAAGCATTCTCAGCTGATTGTCGTTACTCACAACCGCGAGACGATGTCTCGCGCCGGCGTGCTTTATGGGGTGACGATAGATATCTCCGGCGCTTCCAAGCTCCTCTCGGTGAAGTTCGACGAAGCCACAGCGATTGCGAAGTAGAAAACTATACATTCAGTTAGCAAATTGCTAAA
>DATHJV010000095.1:0-7413 GCA_035489645.1 Minisyncoccota bacterium
CCGCCCTCGCAGGCAACAACGACGGCACCAGTAATGGTGCAACCCGTCGAAACGTTTCGGACACTAGATATTCCAGCTCAGGGATTGCCGGTCTACCTGAGGCAAGGATGGAAAAGCTTCCCGATTGGAGGGAGCATTATCATCGTCAATCCTTCCGGAAGGAGGATTGAGGACAAGCCCGGAGAAATGAGAGACTGGGGTTTCCAACCGGACGGAATATACACCTTTCACGCAGATCCACCAGGATCGTCGCGAAAGGTAAGAATCTACAACCGTTGGTAAAAACAGCGCTCTGGCCTGCGCAAAAAGGTCAGAAAGAATGGGCGGCAATGCGTCTTGGCCCAACGCACAAAGAAAGAGGCGGACCCGTTCAGACGAACGACCGCCTTTTTTTCTTTCCTCTCGTATAGTTTAGGGGGGAAATGGTGGATTATAATCGGGCAACGTAACCGTTCCTTCCTTCGGATTTATCTGATCTTCTAATCCAAAAGTATTTAAGATGATACCAAGGATTGCCCAGACTCCCATCATTACAGTGATTCCGATAACACCCCAGAGCATGTGACTCTTCCCGGATGTTTTCTTCTCGTCATTATTCCCGTGGGCAATAAATTCAAACATGCCATAGAGAAAGTACACCAATGCAAGGGCGAAAAGAAATGAAATAAGCGGGTTTATGATTTGCGCATTAACATTCGATAAAAATTTATCGAAACGTTCACTCGCCGCAAAGACTACATTAGCAGAGAGCAGATCCATATTTTAGGTTTCTTTATTGACCTAAATCGGGAAGAGATGGTGTAACAACTTCTGTGGCGCCACCAACACCAAAGGTCGTAGTCAATATTTTAACAAGTCCCCATACCGCGACGATCGCAGCCAGACCAATGAGACCCCAGATCATCTTGTCCCTTCCCTTCTTTTTTGCTTCTTCATCACTTCCTATAACATAAGAAATAACCCCCCAAATAAAATAAGCAACCGCAAGAGCGATCAAAAAGGGAACAACAGTACCAACAATTTGATTTAGCTTACAGACTACGGAAACGAGTGAAAATTCACCCTCTTGGCCTGAGACGGTATTACCGCATCCCGCCGTAAAGTCCTGCGCAAGCGCCCAAAAAGGCGCTAAACCTAAAACAAAACCCGACAAAACAATTAATTTCTTTTTCATAATTTATAAACCTATTCGCCCCGTTTAAACGAGGCAAGCTAATAAATAATAACCCGCGACCCCCGCCCGCGACGCTATGCGTAGCATTGCGGGCAGGTTAAATAATAATACCCCTTGATTATACCATCAACGCAAATAAAACAAAATACTCTAGGGTTTAACCTGTGGAAGAACCGTCTTTTCAATACCAAAAGTGGAACTAAGAATACCTACCAACCCCCAAACCGAAACCATCACCGTTAAAGCGATTATCCCCCAAAGCATAAATTGCTTACCTTTTGCCTTTTTCGCCTCTTCATCGCTATTGATAACATACTGTACGACACCCCAGATAAACATAACCATAGCCAAAGCAAAAATCAGAGGAATGACAGAATCATTGATAATGCGGGTGACATAACATAAAAGATTCTGAAGTTTCGGTTTGCCGGAGAGATCGCAAGTCGAGCTCGTTCCGGTCAAAGGTGAAAGGGTCGGCGCTTTAGCACCACCGACACCAAAAGTTGTGGTTATAATATTTACAATCCCCCATATACCGACGATAGCGGCTAAACCAATAATACCATAAATCATTCTATCCTTGCCTTTTTTCTTCGCTTCATCTCCATCCTTAATGACATATTGCAGAACACCCCAGATGAAATAAACAAGACCTAAAGAAAGTAAGAGCGGAACAATTAAGCCAAGAATATTGTGTATCTTGCATATAATATTTCCTATGTCTTGCAAATCGCTGCACGAATCATTTGTCGACTGAGTATCTGCCGCAGGAGTCGCTGGAGTATCTGTCGGCTGAGCAAAAACTACCATTGGAGAAATTACAACTAATAGGAAGACAATACATAAAGATAATTTTAATAAGTTTTTTTTCATCCTGTCAGGGTTTTTAATTTTTATACCTTTTGATTCATTCATATTTTTACGATGGTTGATTTATACTAGCACTTTCTGACGAAAGTAAAACTCTAACGGAATCCTTAAACTCTTATAACGCAAGCACTGTTTCGGATATAAGTTGTGCGATAGCCCACGACCCTATAAGTATCGCCGCTCCAATCAAAGTATACAAAAGAGCATTTTTGGCTTTGGTTAATTCCTGCGGATTGCCACGGGCCGATACAAAAAGAAAACCGCAGTAAATGATGGCCAAGGCGACGATAGGGAGCCCGACTCTAATCACGCCCTCTAAAAGACTTTTTATCAAACCATTTAGGGACGTTGCCTCTATTGGGTTACAAATTTTGCCTGGGTCACAGGTATCGACTGCGTACAGCATAAAAAAAGGCGTAAAAAAAGCGTAAGACAACAAAATCAACTTCAGCCAATTTTTTCGCATAATCTGCATGTTTGAATTATATCCCCTAGTAAAATTTTTAGCAAAATTTACTATGGTGGGCAATCATTTTAAAAAAATGTTCCAATGTCCTTATATCCTAATATTGATAATATCGTCTTGACAATGAGCCATGCGGCGGCGGCAATCACAAGCCCGATGGCGGCATTGGTAAAAACTTTCTTCGCTACTCCCCGCTTTTCCGTACTGCCTCCGGATGTAACAAGCTCAAATCCGGCATAAAAGAACATTATCGCGGCAATCGGCACAACTAAATCAAAAAGAATAAATTTAATCACTGTGTTTATCAGGGTCATAAGATCATTAAAACCGCACTGCACTACTTCCCCCGCTTTATATGCTACTCCATTGACTGTCGTAGCGGATGGAGTAACCTTCCCACAAGGAACTAAACCTTGACTTGTATTTGTCTGCGCAGAAGAAAAAACGGGAGTAATCAGCATCAAGAGTATAAAAATGAAAGTTATGAATTTGCTCATTTTTTTAGCAATAAATCTAACTTGCCGCTCGCTTCGGTTATAGCGCTCTCTACATTCATACTGTTTGATAGCACTCCTTCAATCATATTGCTGAAAATGTTATCTGTACCCGCGGACGACGGATCTAGCCAGCTCCTAGCATAAAGCGCCGAATCGTAAAAAATTGGAGAATATGCATCTGTCTGCTTGCGGGCGAGTAAATCCCGGCGGGCAGGCGCCACGCCCGTGGCCAGAGCGTATTTGTTAGCGAAGTCACCCTTAGCCATCAGACTAGCTGCAGTAAAAGCCCCGGTGAAATTCTTTGAAGAAGCTAAAATTGCTATCCCCGTCACATGAGCGCCAGTTAATTTAAAACTGGCATTCCTGATCTGGGGAAAGGGCGCTACCGCGAGATTCTGATTTGGATTTCTGCTAATGAGAGTTACGAGCTCGTCCGCATAACCGAAGTAAATGGCCAAATTCTCCGCCGAAAAAGCATCATCGGAATTCCGAAATGATTTATTCCAAGAATATACGTCTTGATTTGGGTCAGCGAAGTCGGTGTAAAATTTTAAAATTGCGCCGAGGTCATATTTTTTGTTAGTCGTACTCAAGCTCGAGCTGAAAACTCCGCCTTTCTCCGCGACAATCGGATTTCCTCCCTGCATAAACAGAGCGGATACAATGTCTTTGGCATGGATAATATTGGAAAAATGCCCCAGAGCGACTGCGCTTCTGATTATTTTGTTAGCATCATCTTTTACAATAATAGCCGGAACAAGTTTGGCAAATTCGTCCCAAAAGCTCGGCGGGTAAACGACTTTGCTCGCGTCAAAAATGCTTCGATTGTAATACATTAACAGTGGATTAATAGATAGCGGAAAAGCTAAAATACCGCGCGAAGTCAAAAACACTTCCCCGGCGCCGGCAAAATTATTCTTAAATAAAGTCAGTGGATAACTCGCATATGGAATAGGACGAATTTTATTAGCGTAATGATATGCCAAACCGTCCGGCAACAAAATCAAATCGGGTCCTGTTCCCTCGGCTAGCGCTTCCAGCAAGTCCTGATCAAAACTCTCCGGCGATTTTTGTTCGTATTTCACGACCAAAGTCGGATTAGTATTATTAAATTTTTCTAAGAGCGGTGTCATCGTGCTTTTGTCTTCTGTGCCCCATAATACGACCGTACCCAGACTTCCTCCTCCGCTACTTTTACCAATCGGTATCGCACCGGAAAAAACCAAAACGCCGATAACCGCCAAGGCAATGAAAACAACGATAACGATAATTTGAAAATTCCCTTTCATCCCGTTAGAAGCAGATCGCGATCCGCTCGCGTGCCCAAAACTTTATGCTATTAATTTTTTCAATGTTTAAATTCATATTTTTGTATATTTTTAAATTGCGATCGCGGCTTCTAACGGGATTCATTCAGTCATTTCTTTATTAATATCATACCATAATGATGAGCGCCCGCATCTATATCACGTTGTAGAATAAAACCCTTTTTCTCAAACATCTCACGGGCTTTGCTCTTTGGAACAATATTTTTCTTCGTGCCCATAACCCCAGAGTCTGACCAATCAATCAGCAACACTCTCCCCTTTTGTTTTAATATTCTTTTTATTTCAAGAATAAGCTGTTCTTTATCTTCCACCTGAAAAAGAATATTGGAGGCGATAACAACATCGGCAATGCCATCTTTTATCTTGGTTCCTTTTAACTTGGATATATCCCCTAAAATAATTTCAACATTAGAAAGACGAGCATCCTTCGCCCTGTTTTTAATCGTATGCAAAAAATCTCTATCTATTTCAATAGCATAAACTTTTCCTCCGTGCGCTATGTGCCCTGCTGAAATAGAATAATAACCGGTGCCGGCGCCCAAATCGACTACAATATCATCTTCCTTCAGACCGAATGCTCTTAAATTTTTTACCGGGTCGGTGAACATTCATACATTATAGTACGAAACAACTTTATCCACTACCCTCGAGTGTCTTGGACAGTCCCTGACTGGACATGCTAGATGCAAGCAAGAGATGCGATGCCGTCGCCGGGACGCAGGCGCATGACAGTCACTCCTTGGGTTTGGCGACCTAAGGGTCGCAGATCTTTCAAAGCTGTCCTAATTACTTGACCTTTTTTGGACATTGCGATCAACTCTGACTCTCCCCCAGTCAACACTTTTGCGACAATAAGCTTCCCGGTCTTCGGAGTAACTTTGGCTGTCTTCACGCCCGAACCTCCCCTCTTTTGAACTTTGTATTCTTTAAGATCAGTCTTTTTCCCAAAACCATTTGCGCTCATTGTCAAAAATGAGCCCGTTTTTTGATCTTTTTTAACTTCATCCACACCAATAACTTCATCATCTTTTGTTAATTTAATTCCGCGCACACCTCCGGCCGTTCTTCCCATTTCTCTGATATCGGATTCTTTAAATCTGATCGACTGTCCACGCCCTGTCGCAATCATAACTTCATCGCCCTTTTCGGTCAGCAATGCAGAGATAAGCTGGTCACCTTTATCGAGACGAATGGCGATAATTCCGCTTCGACGCACATCTTTAAAACTCTCCGAGGACATTTTCTTGGCGGTTCCATTTTTGGTTACAAGCATCAGCGACGCCCCCGTTTTTTCCAGGTTTTTAGGCATGGCTAAAATAGAAGTGACTTTTTCTTCCGCCGAAAGAGAAAGAAAATTCATAATCGATTTGCCTCGCGTGGCACGGCGCGCCTCCGGAATTTCATACATTTTCATCTGATATACCTTGCCAAGATTGGTAAAGAAAAGCAAATTGCTGTGTGTCGAGCCGGAAACCAGCATCGTCACGAAGTCTTCTTCTTTCGTTTCAAGGTCAATCACGCCGACTCCGCCGCGCTTTTGGGAGCGGTATTCAGAAGGATCGGTGCATTTTACATATCCTCCCGCGGTCAGAACGAGCATCGTTTCCTTCTCCGGCACTAAATCCTCGTCAGAAATTTCTTTGACTCCGCCTTTAATTATCCTGGTCCTTCTCTCGTCTTGATATTTGGCGCGGATTTCCACTAATTCATCAGAAATAGTTTTCCTTATTTTTTTTGGACTTGATAATAAGTCTTTCATTAAAGCGATAAATTTTTGCTTTTCTATCAGTTCGTCTTCAACAGCTTTTCGCTCCAGTCCGGCGAGTTTGGCAAGCCTCATTTCTAAAATTGCCGTCGCCTGCAGGTCGGAAAATTTAAACTCCTTCATCAGATTCGCTTTGGCGACCTGCGAATCTTTAGAATTTCTGATTACACTAATGACTCGGTCAATTTTGTCCAGCGCCTTTTTCAAGCCGAGCAAGATGTGCTCGCGTTCTTCCGCCTTGCGCAAATCATAAGCGCTCCGGCGCTTCACGACTTCTATTCGATGAGATATAAATTCGCTGAGAATGGATTTGAGCGACAGGGTCTGCGGCACGCCATCCACCAAGGCTACAATATTGAAGTTGAAATTTGATTCGAGTTGAGTATTTTTGTAAATATAATTCAAAACTTTTTCCGGATGCGCCGTGCCCTTCAAATCAATGACTATCCGGATGTCTTTAGTGGACTCATCCCGAAGCCCCTTGATACCTTCGAGCTTTTTCTCTTGAACAAGTTCAGCTATCGCAACAATCAGATTAGACTTATTGACGCGAAAAGGAATCGAGGTGATAACGATAGAAAAACTTCCATCTTTTTGCTCCACTATCTCAGCTTCGCCTCTCACTACCACTCCGCCTCTGCCGCCGGAATAAGCGTGGAGCATATCCTTATATCCATAAGCGATACCCCCGGTCGGAAAATCCGGTCCTTTTATAAATTGCATCAAATCTTCCGTCGTGCTATCACCATTTTCGATAAGAGCGAGCGTTGCATCAAGCACTTCGGCTAAATTATGCGGCGGAATGTTTGTCGCCATACCGACAGCAATACCCAGAGTTCCATTCAAAAGAAGGGCTGGCACACTCGAGGGAAAAACCACCGGTTCGCGGCGGGTCTGGTCGTAGTTCGGGCGAAAATCAACGGTCTCTTTTTCTATATCCCGCAATAGCTCGCCGGTGATCCTGGACATCTTGGCCTCGGTGTATCGGTGGGCTGCGGCATTGTCTCCATCAATGGAGCCGAAATTGCCCTGTCCCAAGACAAGCGGATAACGATAAGAAAAGTCCTGCACCATACCAACCATCGAGTCGTAAACCGCCACATCTCCATGAGGATGATATTTTCCGAGCACGTCTCCGACGACTGTTGCCGATTTTCTAAAACGCGCGGAGGCAGTGAGCCCCATTTCGTGCATTGCAAAAAGGATTCTCCTGTGCACCGGCTTCAATCCGTCTCGGACATCCGGCAGGGCGCGCGAAGTAATGACGCTCATGGCATACGCCAAGTACGATTCTTTCATTTCTGCCACAACAT
>DATHJV010000096.1:0-2211 GCA_035489645.1 Minisyncoccota bacterium
GTGTGGTTGAACGTTCGCAAATTTACAATTAAATAACTTGCACACCCGCTCGATTGCCAGACGTTCAATAGCGTCAGTATTTTCCTGCCCTCCGTAATAACGCCGTCCGGGATAGCCTTCAGAATATTTATTAGTGAAAACTGATCCATTCGCCTTGAGCACGTCTTCGGAGACATAATTTTCAGACGGAATAAGTTCTAGTCCTTCCTTTTGTCTTTTTTCTTCGCTTTTAATGAGTCTTTCAACTGCTTTGTCTCGCATGTTTACACTATATCATATGATTATTCTTACATAAAACTCTCTGTGGGCACAAAAAAAATCGTTGAGGCATAACTTTTTGCAGGGGTTTCGAGGCTGGCGAGCCGAGAACTTCAGGATTTTTTAAGCTTCAAAAAATCCGTACCGGAAAAAAGTTGTGTCGAGAAAGATTTTTATTATTTCTGAAAACTGAAAGTTTCATTTTTACCATCAGATTCCATAATTATCGTGCCTAATAAATCAGTCCTGAAAATCTTGGCGCCGAATGAAGCGAGAGTATCCAGTGTATCTTGATGCGGATGACCATATTTATTATCTTTACCATCTGAAATGAGCGCAACCTCGGGCGAAACTGCTTTTACAAATGCCTCCGAGGTGGAAGTGCGAGAGCCATGATGCCCAACTTTCAAGATATCGCTTTGAAGCATGGCCAGAGAATTTTCTCCGAGTATTATTTTTTCCGTTTTCGTCGTAGCATCCCCTGTTAACATGACGGACGTCTCTCCATAGGAGAGTCGCGCGACAATTGACCCGTCATTACTAGCCCATAATGAAACATCTCTATCAGGAAATAAAATATCAAGGTTTGCTCCGCCACCCAGATCGAGTCTCATGCCTTTTTTTGCCAAAATATCCGGAATTTTTTTATTTTTTATTTCCGTCTCCAGATTCTGATAAGTCTTAGAATCATTTATTGTTCCCGGCTCAAACACTTTGTCTACTTTATAAACTTTCAAAACGTCCAAGAATCCACCGATATGATCTTGGTCTGGGTTGGTAATAATTATTGCATCTATATGCTTATCAAAAGGCGACATCACGCGGGAAAGTTGGCCTAATATTTTCCCCGGCGGTCCACCATCTACCAATATTTGCATTCCAGTAGGCGACTCGATGAAAAGCGCGTCACCCTGACCTATATCGAGCATTGCAAAAGTAAGACCTCGGTGAGAATTTTGAAAATCCTGATATACTAGACCGGCAGTAACCGCTACGAGCAAGGAAGTAAAAATGAGCGGGACGTATTTCTTGATGAGTACCTTGCGCTTCTCTTCCATGTTATAATGTTAGCATATTAATAATTAGTTAATAAATATAATGAAAAAATTTGAGGAAATGAAATTTAATATTGGGAAATTGAAGGGCATCTCGGCGAAAAACGTCGAGGAGCATTTGAAGCTTTATGCCGGCTATGTAAAAAACGCCAATTTAATATTGGACAAAATCGGCGAGCTGATGGCCGATCCAGAAAAAAATGCCTTCGTGATAGGCGAACTAGGGCGACGCTTTAGTTTTGAATTCAACGGCATCCGGAATCATGAATTTTATTTCAAATCACTCGAAGACGGAGCGAAACAATTACCAAAAAATTCGATGTTCAAAACAGCCATAGAGAAACAGATTCCATCTTGGGATGCTTGGCTAAATGGTTTTAAATTGCTCGCTATGACTCGCGGAGTGGGATGGGCAGTGTTGGGATGGGACACCAAAGCCGAACAATTTGTCCACATCTGGATAGATGAGCAACACTTGGGCCAGCTCAATGGAGTGTGTTGGATTTTAGCTATTGATATGTGGGAGCATTCGTATGTCGCCGACTATATGCCTTCCGGAAAAAAACAATATGTTGAAGATTTTTTTGAAAATCTAAACTGGGAAATCATTGAAGAGAATTTCATAAATGCTCAGTAAAAAAACTTTTTATATTTCTGCCAAAAAACCTATAAATAAAATAGGTATAAATTAGAAATGTTAGAAAGAGAGAAGAATTTGGGATGGAAAATGCGGCAAAAGGAAGATTGGAGAAAAAACCAATGACCGCAAGCTCATAATGCAAAAATATATATGAGATATATCCGAGGGGCACGCCCAGTCCGTACCAAATAAGTCCCGCGAGACCTGTGAGAATTCCGAGCCCCATTGTAAAAGGAATAAATGGCAAAATCAAAATAT